>NZ_JALIHH010000064.1:0-55961 GCF_022869435.1 Aeromonas sp. LsrichE-8G | reverse complement strand
TGACGGTATAACCTGGCCAGAAGGAGGCAATATCAATATGATGCACGGCGACAGCAGGGTGATGGTGGTGGTGTGTTTGGAGACAGCCAGTTTACCAGCACCCTGTCTGTCAACTTCCACTTCCCCAAGATCCCGCGAAGAACCTGAAAAACGGGGGCCTGGCCCCCGTTTTTCATGGCGTGCGCAAAGGCTGACCCGTCATGCCTGGCGCGAGGCGGGCAGCAGCACGCTCACTTCGAGCCCCCCTTCAGGACGGTTGTGGATGTCGAGATCCGCTCCGTGAAGCTGGGCGATGCGCGAGACGATGGCCATGCCAAGGCCCACGCCATCCCCCTGCTGGGGATTGACCCGGAAGAAGCGCTCGCACAGCCGGGAGAGGGCGGCGGTGGGGATGCCGGGGCCGTTGTCCCGCACATCCACCCGGATCCGGTTGCCCACCTGGCTCACCACCACGGCGACCTCGCCGCCCACCTGGGTGTAGCGCAGCGCATTGTCGATGAGGTTGCCGAACATCAGCTCCAGCAACATCGCCTGTCCCATTACCTGCACCTGTTCGGCGCCCTCCAGGGACAGCTGCTGATCCTTTTTCAGGGCGATGGGGGCCAGGGTCGCCAGGGTGCCCTGCAACAAGGGGAACAAGGGAAGGGCGGTGAGGGCCGGGCTCTGCTGGTTGTCGATGCGGGCCTGGGTCAGCAACTGGCGGATAAGCCGGTCGCTGCGATCGAGGGCCAAGAGCATCTTGCGCAGGGCCTGCTCCCGGCTCTGATCATCCTCGGCCGTCATGGCGTTCTCGCTGTGGATGCGTAGCACCGCGAGGGGCGTGCGCAGCTCGTGGGCGGCCTCGTTGGTGAACTGTTTCTCCCGATCCAGGGTGTCAGCGAGGGCGTGCATCAGCCGGTTGATCTCCCCCACCAGCGGCGTCAGCTCCTCGGCCTTGATGGCGAGATTGAGGGGGCTCAGGTTGGCGGGATGACGCTCGCCGATGGCTTGCGCCAGCTGGTGCAGCGGTGACAGCCCCCGGGTGATCAGCCACCACAGCAGACCGAGCAGGAAGGGCAGGGTGATGAAGAGGGGCAGCATGGTGAGGGTGGCCATCTTGCTGGCCAGCTCGCTGCGTTCGTCATCCCGCTCCGCCACGATGAGCCAGGTCTGTTCACCTTCGTTGTAGAGGGTAAAGGTGCGCCACTCGTGGTGATCCTTGGTCTCGCTGTTGAAGCCCCGCTCCAGGGTGGTCAACGGTTGGGCCGGGGCATTGGGCGAGCGCAGCAGCACGGCGCCCTGCTCGCTCAGCAACTGGAAGTAGAGGTTGTGCTCGAATTCATGGCCATAGGGGGTGAACTCGTTGTCCTGGCCGAACTGGAAGAAGCCGCCCTTCTCGATGTGGGGCGTCTCGGGGACGGCCTGCACCCACTCCTGGTACACGGTGCCGTTGCGCGGCAGCTCGCCGCTCTGCTTGAGATAGCGGCTGAGCAACTGGTTGGTGATGCGGGCGGACTGGGCGAGACGGGCATCAAACAGCTCTTCCATTTCGTGGTTGGCCTGCAGGTAGCCGATAAGGCCGCTGATGGCGAGGCTGAGGCTGACCAGGGCCAGGATGCCGGAGAGCAGGAAACGGCGGATGGAACGGACACGGCTCATGGGGCGGAGGCTCCTCTTGCGCCCTGGACGTCGAGCTGGGGCACGATGTAACCGACGCCGCGAATGTTGCGGATGAGCTCGGGGAAGAATTTCTTGCGCAGGTGGTGAATGTGCACCTCCACCGCGTTGCTCTCTGCCCCCTCGTCCCAGCCGTAGAGGCTCTGTTGCAGTTGATCCCGGCTCAATACCCGGCCGCTCTGGGTGATGAGCTCCTGCAACAGCTTGTACTCATGGGGGGTGAGCTTGACCGGCTCGCCCCGATAGGTGACCTGTTGTGACGCGGGGAAGAGCTGCAGCTCCCCGTACTCCAGCACCGCCTGGGCCTGCCCCTTGCTGCGCCGCACCAGGGCGCGCAGCCGGGCGTTGAGCTCCTGCAGGGCGAAGGGTTTGACCATGTAGTCGTCGGAGCCTGCATCCAGCCCCAGTACCCGGTCGTCCAGGGCATCACGGGCGGTCAGGATGAGCACGGGCAGGGTCTGCCCCTCCCGGCGCAACTTGCGCAGCAGGCTGATGCCGTCGATGTCCGGCAGGTTGAGATCCAGGACAAGGGCGGCAAACTCCTCGCTCTTGAGTGCCGAGAGGGCCGGCATCCCCTGCTGGAGCCAGTCCACCGTGTAGCCGCTGCTGCGCAGGGCATCCACCATGCCGTCTCCCAGCATCACATCATCTTCCACCAACAGGATCCGCATTGTTCTCTCCCTCAAACGACACTGCCCACCAGTATGCAAGCTGGTGGGCAGAGTTGAAATAGCACACTGTGCTGCTTGTGTTTACAGCTTGGCGAGACGCTCGCGAATTTCCATTCTGCGGCCCTCGTCCGCCACCTCGCGGCCAGGGCGCGCCGGGGCGGCCAGGGCCTTGTCCAGATAGACCTTCGCCTGTGCCTTGTCACCCTGATCCAGCAGGAAGTCGCCGTAGAAGAAGTTGGGGTCGATGCCGGTGGGATTGATGGCCAGCGCCTGCTTGAGCAGCTTCTCCGCCTTCTCGTCGTCACCAAAGCCCACCGGCCAGCCCGGTACCTGGTAGTAGAGGGAGCCCAGGCTGGTGTAGGCCGAGCCTTCCAGCGCCTTGGGATCCTGCTTGATGGCGATCTCGAGCTTGGCCTTGGCCTCCTTCACCAGACCAAGGGCGCCGAGGCCGCCCTTGGCCCCCGCCCAGGTGCTCTTGACGATGGCGGACCAGATCAGCAGATCGGTGCGAAATGCCTCCTTGGCGCTCGCCTCATCGGCCTTGGCACTCAGGCTCTCCAGGCAGCTCTCCTTGGCGTTGCCGGTCTGCTGGTACTGGCAGTGGGCCCACTCCTGCTGAATGGTGGGCAGGGCATCGGCGGCCTGTGCCAGACCGCTTGCCAGCAGGCCTCCCAGGACGAGCAACAGGGGGCCGTGACCAAATCGGGGACGGAAAGTGGTGTGCTTCATCTCAATGTTCCTTCTCGTTTGTCGCACAGGCGGGATCGCTCCTGTGATCGGGGGCAGGGGAGGCGGTGCGGCGGGCGTGGCGCTCGATGGTCGGGCGCTGCTTGGCCAGGGCCATGTCCACCAAGGCGGGCAGCAGGCCGTTGAGCCGCACAAAAAGCTTTTCCGGCCAGCCGAGCCAGCGGCGGCGTGTCTCGTTGCACAGGGCGATGACGGCCTCCTCGGCCACGTCCTGTGGGCTGTCGGTCCGGGTGCCGAGCTCGGCATTCATGGCATAGGCTGCCTCGGAGTTGAGGTGGGTGCGGGTGGCGCGGGGGGCAAAGTGCAGCACCTCGATGCCGGTTCCCTCCAGCTCCCGCCCCAGGGACTCGCTGAAGCCGCGCATGGCGAACTTGCTGGCGCAATAGACGCTGTAGCCGGCAAAACCGATGGCCCCGAGGCTGGAGCCGATGTTCATGATGATGGCGGGCTTGCGCAGCCGGGGCAGCAGGGCCCGGGTGAGCTGGATGGGCGCCTCGACGTTGAGCAGCAACTGGCGTGTCACCTGCTCGCTGCTCTGATCTTCCAGCCAGGCGAACTGGTTGCAGCCCGCACTGTTGATGAGCACGTCCAGCCCTTCGTCCAGGGCCGGATGTTGCAGCAGCTGCGCCCGCTCATGGGGAGAGCCGAGATCGGCCGTCACCGTCTGGTGGCGATCCGGATGAGGCAGCTCCCGGCGCAGGCGCTCCAGGGCGCTGGCCCGACGACCGTGCAGCAGCAGATGGGCACCCTGGGCCGCCAGTTCATGGGCCAGGGCTTCACCAATGCCGCCACTGGCGCCAGTCAGCAGTATGCGTTTGCCTTCAAGCTTCATTGGCATGATCCCGTGAGCTGATAGAGCATGTCGCCATAGAGGCGGTAGACCACCTTGGCGGCGTGAATGATGGCGGCCTGATCGGCAGCATCTTCCACCCGGTTCATCAGGGATTCGAAGAACTTGAGGTGCTCCTGGTCCAGGGCCCCGTGGGAGCTCAGGTAGCTCATGGCCTGGGGCGGCAGACCCAGACCGCTCTTGAGCTGGTCGGCGACGGTCAGGGCGATGGCGACGCTGGTGCCTTCCAGCACCTGCACCATGCCGAAGAACCCCATGGGGTTGCCGCGCTGGATCTGGTCGTAGAGGAAGGCCACCATCAACTCGATGGGCAGGCCCGGCTGGCCGTGGCGCACCGCCTCGGCATCACCGCCGCAGGCACGGATGTCGTTCAGGATCCACTCCTGATGGCCGTACTCCTCGTCGATGTACTCCCTGATGGCGCCACGCACCCATTCGTACTCCTGCCCCAGCTTGCCGCCGGTGGCCATCAGGAGCGGCACCGTGTGGCGCACGTGGTAGTAGGCCTGTGCCAGGAAGGCGAGGTAGGTGTCACGGCTGATGTCGCCGCGGCGGCAGGCCTCGATGATGGGGGCGTTGAACAGGCGTTCGCGCTCGCAGGCGGTGGCTTGTTGCAGGGTCTGGTAGAAGCTCATGAGGTCTCTCCTGTGAGGCATTGGCTGATCTGCCGGGAAAAATGGTGATAAATCTCGTTGCGACGGGGGCGCCCGTTGGCCGTCAGGAGGCCAGGGAGCTGATCCAGGGCGACCGGCAACCAGTGATGGATGCGGGCGTAATCGGGCAACTGCTGGTTGAGCCGGGCAATCTGCTCTGGCAATTGGGACTGGCTGCCCGGCAGCGGCTGGATAAGGGCCACGTTGGCGGGCTGACCATCACCGAAGATGACGATGCGGGCGATGGCCGGGCAGAGCTGGGCCTGGGCTTCCACCCACTCCGGGGAGAAGTTGCGGCCAAAGGCGGTGATCTGCACGTTCTTCTTGCGCCCCGTGATATGGAGATAGCCCTCCTCGTCGATCCGACCCAGATCCCCTGTGGCGATCTGGCTGCCCGTCTCGCCCTCTTCCCCCAGGTAGCCCAGCATGGCGCTGCCGCTGACCATGACTTCGCCGTCTGCGGCGATCGTCACCTGGCAGTGGGGCAGGGGCAGGCCGACGCTGCCCGGGCGATCCCCCAGGGGGCCGTTCAGGGCGACCACGGAGCCGCATTCGGAGAGACCGTATCCCTCGTAGACCGGCAGCCCCGCCGCACGGGCGTGAGCGATGAGTTCGGGGGCGACCTTGCCGCCGCCCACGGCGACGAAGCGCAGGGTGCCGAGCTGTGTCGCCAGGGCAGGGGTATTGAGGCACAGGGCCAGCAGCAGGCGCAGCAACTCGGGTACTAACACCAGGCTGTGGCTGGGCCAGCGCAGCAGTGCCTGGGCCAGGGCCGCAGGATCCAGCTTGCTGGAGCCCGAGAAGCCGAGTTCCCCCAGGGAAGGGATGCGGCTGCAGGCGCCGGTCAGCAGCGGTACATACAAGCCGGTCAGGTTCTCCAGCAAGGTGGTGAGGGGCAGCAGGGTCAGGTGTTTCTCAACCCGGGCAGGGGCCACCCGCAGGGCAAGGGATCCGCAGACCGCCGTCATCTGTTCCAGCGACAGGCAGACGCCCTTGGGTTGCCCCGTGGTGCCCGAGGTATAGGTGATCTTGGCGGTGCCCGCAGGCAGCTCGGGGAGGCGGGCCGGGATGCGGCGCCACAGGGGCACGGCCTGCTCATCGGGCCTGCCTGCCATGAGCACGAGGGGCGAGGCGGCTTGCCATCCCTGGTGCTCCGGGCCGACCAGGGCGTCTGCTCCGCTGCTTTCCAGCAGCCACGTCTGCTGCGCCGGACTGAAGAAGTGGGGAACCGGGATGACCACGATGCCGGCCCAGGTGCAGGCGAGATCGATCAGTGCCCAGGGCAGGCCGTTGTCGAGTTGCAGGGCCAGGCGGCGGATGCCGGCCCCTTGCAGCACGCCAGCCAGTTGCTGGATCTGCTGCCACAGGCTCTGGTAATCCAGCTCACTCTGGCTGCCTAGCAGCGCAGGCTGGTGCGGGGTCTGGCTGGCATGGTGGGCGATGGTGTCGAACAGCGTCATTGCGCACACCTCCTGTCGATGTCGGCATGGTTAAAAAGGCGGGGCATGGGCCCCAGCAGGTTGAGCAGCAGGCTGCTCTGTGCGAGCACCTCGCGCCCCTGGTTGATGTCGCCTGCCATCACCTTGGGCTGGCAACGGTAGTATTCGCCCCAGGCACTGGCATCCTCTCCCACCTGATGGGCCTCTGCGAGTGCCAGCTCCACCGGGTTGAGACGCAGGCTGGTAAAGCTGTTGCGCAGCTTGGCGGTGCCGGTGAACACCACGTAGTCCAGGGCGTTGTCACACAGCAGACGACACAGCGCGGCAAACATCAGGCGGGCGTGACCCGGTTCGCTGCAAGCAAGATTGCCCACTTCGATGATGCGGTGGCGGGCCGGACGTACCCCGAGACGGGTCTCGATGGCGGCCTCGACAGGCTGCTCCAGATATTGCTCCAGATAGAGCGGTTGCTCGTGCTCGCCATGGCAGGCCTGATTGAGGCCGCAGGCACCGACCAGTACGCCATCAGCCCGGTAGAGCCCGAGCAGGCAGGGCAGAAAATGGGGAATGCGGGCGTTGAACTCGAGGGTGTAGGCGGCCTGGATATAGGTTTGCAGCGCCATGACCTGCTGCGGGGATTCGGCCAGGATCAACCGGTAGGGGGCTTGGATCTCGATGGTCATGGTTGGCTCCTTCTCTTGCGATGGGATGAGAGTAAAAGGGCAAACTTAAGAAACCCTTAAGGCGCAAAAAAAGACGAAAAAAACTGGCGGGGGGTGAACGGTGGGCAATGGGGGCACCAGACAAAACAGTTGCCAGCAGCGGGCGTGGCAGGCAATCTGCCCCGCTGTCGCCACCCGAGGAGCTGCCATGTCATCCCCTGTTCACTGTCCCCTGTGTCTCTCCCCTCGGCACCATGCCCTGCCGGTGGCGGGCAAGGGCTATTACCGCTGCCTGGCGTGCGAGCTGGTCTGGATGGACGAGGCGGACCACCTGGACGAGGGGGCCGAGAAGGCAGTCTATGACGGGCACGACAACCGGGTGGACGATCCCCGCTACCGGGCCTTTCTGATGCGTGCCTTTGGCGAGGTGCTGGCCCGGGTGTCGCCTTCTGCCAGCGGCCTCGATTTTGGCTGCGGCCCCGGGCCTGCCCTCATCGCCATGGGGCGGGAGGCGGGCTTCGAGATGGCGGGCTACGACAAGTTCTATGCCAACGACCCCGAGTGCCTGACAAGGCAATACGACTTCATCACCAGCACCGAGGTGATAGAGCACATCGCCACCCCCCGCGCTGTGCTGGACACGCTCTGGGGCTGCCTCAAGCCCGGCGGGGTGCTGGTGTTGCAGACCCAGCGGGTGCTGGGGGACGAGCGCTTCAAGACCTGGCGCTATCGCCACGATCCCACCCACATCGTCTTCTTCGCCGAGGCCTCGTTCCGTGCCCTGGCGGTCCGCTGGCAGGCAGAGGTCGAGTTTCCTCATGCGGATGTGGCGGTGTTCACCAAACCCTGAGCCGGGCGTTTTCATTTGGCCATGAGTTGGGCATGCTGGTGGCCTGATACCCAGGAACGGATGCCCCTATCTCCATGTCGATCCCCCACCTCTCATTGCAAGACGCCCGCCACCTGCAACTGGCGGCCCAGGGGCTGCTGACCCCGCGCCGCACCAGAGCAACCCCCGCCGACCTGCTCGCCTGCATTCGCCGCATGGCGTTGCTGCAGATAGACACCATCTCCGTGGTGGCTCGCAGCCCCTATCTGGTGCTGTTCAGCCGCCTCGGCCACTACGATCCGCGCTGGCTGGAACAACTGCTGGCCGATGGTGACCTCTTCGAATACTGGGCTCATGAGGCCTGTTTCGTCCCCCGGGAAGATTACCGGCTGCTGCGCCATCGCATGCTGGATCCAGCCGCCATGGGCTGGAAGTTCTCCGCCCAGTGGCTCAAGACCCACGGCGGCGAGATAGCGCAGATAGTCGAGCGCATACGCCAGGATGGCCCGGTGCGGGCGGCAGACTTCGAGCGCAAGGGGGACAAGGGCAACGGCTGGTGGGACTGGAAGCCCGAAAAGCGCCACCTGGAGGTGCTGTTTACCGCAGGCCAGCTGATGGTGCGCGAACGGCGCAATTTCCAGCGGGTCTACGATCTCGCCGAGCGGGTCATGCCGGAGTGGAACGACGAGCGGGATCTGCCGAGTCCTGATCTCGCCCGGCGGGACATGGTGCGAGCCAGTTGCCGGGCGCTGGGGCTGGTCAAGACCGGCTGGGTGGCGGATTACTATCGCCTTAAACGGGGGAAATACGACGCCCTGCTCCACCAGCTGGCGGACGAGGGGGAGCTGTTGCCGGTACGAGTGGAGGGGTGGCAGCACGGAGCCTTCGTTCACGCCTCCCTGGCCGATGAGCTGGTCCGGGCCCAGGCGGGCACCCTCAAGGCGAGCCACACCGCCGTGCTCTCGCCCTTTGACCCGCTGGTGTGGGATCGCAAGCGGGCCAGCGAGTTGTTTGGTTTTGACTATCGCATCGAGTGCTATACCCCGGCCCCCAAGCGCCAGTACGGTTATTTCGTGCTGCCGTTGCTGCATCGCGGCAAGCTGGTGGGCAGGATGGACGCCAAGGCCCATCGCAAGGAGGGGGTGTTTGAGGTCAAGAGCCTCTATCTGGAAGACGGGGTCAGGGTGACCCGGACCCTGGCCCAGGATCTGGGCAAGGCCATCCAGAAGCTGGCGCAGTGGCACCAGACCCCGACCCTGCGCTACGGCGCCATCCCTGCGCCCTTGCTGGCTCAATGGCAGGAGGTGGCATGCTGAGGAAGGACGCCTACCCTCGCACCAGGCCGGGCAGGACCAGAGCAACGGCGGCGGCGATGCGCGCGCGGATGTCGCTGCCTGGCGCCAGCAAGCCGAGCGCCATCTGGCGCAGCGGCTCCGCCATGGTCATCGCCAGCAGCAGATCGCTGGTCTGGGCTGAATCAAGCTCGCGCAGCCAGCCCAGTTGCTGCTGGCGTTGCAACCAGCTGGCCAGGGTCGCCCTGCCGCGCGCAATGCCGTTCTCCTGATAGGCCGCCAGCAGGGCATCGCGCCCCGTGAACTCATGCTGCAGCAGCCGGAACATGCCCACCGCCTGAGCACTCAGCACCTGATCTGCAATCGCCTGCAAGCCCTGCTCCAGCATCTCCCCCAGGGCGCCTGGGTGAGTGGCATCCTGCTCGAAGGCCGGCTGGAAGGCATCGGTCCAGCTGCGCACCGCCTGCGCCACCAGTTCGTCGCGATTGGCGGCAAAGCGGTAGAGGGTCTTCTTGGCAACCCCCGCCTGTTTGGCTACCGCATCCACGGTCGCGGCGCCGTATCCTCCCTTGAGCAGCAAGGTCAGCGTTGCCTCGGCGAGGGCGGCACGCAGATCCGCTTCCGGGGTGAGCGGGCGGCCTCGTGAGCGTGTCTCTTCATCGGTTTGGTGCGACATGATGGGCTCCTGGAAAGCATTGACAGACTAAGCATACAGGCATAGCGTAATTTAAGAAACGAACTTCGTTTCCTAAATTTATGGGAGTCATATCATGCATCCTTCTGCCTTGTTTGCCCCCTGGGGCGTCAATGACATCAACGAGTTGCTCAGTCCGCAACCCCTTCGCCTGGAAATGGGTCTGACCCGCAGCACCGACGGCCTGCTGACGGTCGCCATCCGCACCGATCTGCACGGCTGCAAGGGGCGCATGCTGGATTGGTGGTTCACCTTCTTCGAGACGACCCAGCACATCAGGTGGTGGCACCCCCACGATCATGTCGAGCACCGGGGCTGGGATCATCACTGGAAAAAAGGGGAGCGCTTCGTGGGAGCCAGCATAGAGGCGGTGGAGTGGCTTGCCGAGCTGCCGCCGGTGGCAGCTCGCCTCAAGTTCCACGGTGCCGAAGAGGTGTTCGCCCCGCAATCGCTACACGAGGCGCGGGAGACGCAGGCTCTCTCTGCCGCCATCTGCGCCCGTATCGGCTTTGGCGACGAGGTGGCGCTGGATGAGCAGGGGGCGCCGCTGGATGGCGAGATGTTGCACCTGGCGCGCGATACCCCATACGGCTGTGTGCTGCGCAGCCGCTTCCTGCTGGGCAAGGCCTGCACCAATCCGCTTGACGAGGTGCCGGACGAGGTAGGCTTGAACCTGATGCGCCACTGCTACAGCGAGTTCAGTTATCTGGCGCAATTTCTGCCGTCGCTCTACTACGCGGAAAACGGCCGTGAACCGGCACCGCGACTCTGGTGACGGATGCCGAACGAGCGCGCAGGCCAGCTGCCGGATGGAGATGAGCCGCCGAGGGGCCATAAAAAAACCGGGCACTGGGCCCGGTTTGTCATGCAGTCAGGATGTGCTTACTGGAGCACCAGCACCATCAGCAGGCCGACGGTGATGGCGGACACCAGGAAGGCGAAGCCATAGAACACATAGTGGTGCAGCTTGGTGGTGTGGATCCCCAGATCATGCAGGCCGTGGTAGATGCGGTGCATGCCGTGCCAGACGGGCAGGGCGATGATCACCAGCAGGATGCAGGCACCCCACCAGGAGCTGGCGAATGCCAGCACGCGCTCGTAGCTCATGGTCTCCACGTCCATGATGCCCATGGGCACCAGCAGACCTGTGATGAGGACAATGACCGGCAGCAGCATGGCAACCACCATGCCACCCGCACCAAACAGACCCCAGTAAATTGGCTCGTCAGAACGTCTCATATTTTTTCCTCAAATCATGATTGAGTGATCGTGGCCAACGTTTCTGAGTGAGAGCCCGGTACCAAACAGACACCAATAACCGGGTTCGTCAGAACGTCTTATGGTTTTCTCCTCAGGCCACGATGATCAGGACAAGCAGGGATACCGCCGCCAGCGCCACATACTGGGCGATGACGATCGGCTTCTCCGGCACCAGGTCTTCGCCACGGAAGATGCGCATGGCTTTCGGTGCCAGTGCGAACCAGGTCTTGGCGTGGAACAGGCAGGCTGCCAGGGCGATGACGTGGAACAGGATGGCAATGGGGCTTTGCAGGGATTCCAGCCAGCCATTGAATGCCTCCTGACCCTGTACCAGCCGCAGCAGACCCCACATCAGCACGACGGCGTAGATGGAGACGAAGATGCTGGTGCCTTCGCGGATCATGTAACCGGTGTAGAAGGCATTCTTCAGCCACCAGTCTTTCTTCATCTCGCGCACGTAGGGCTTACGTTTGCTCTCAGTGTTGTTCATGGTCTCACTCCTGGTCTCAATCCGGCTTGAACATGGCGATCATGTAGTCCTTGGCGCTCTCGACCTTGCCAAGCTGGATGGCGGCGGCCGGATCCACGCCCTTCGGGCACACTTCGGAGCAGTAGCCCACGAAGGTACAGCCCCAGACGCCCTCGTCCTGGCTGATGATCTTCATCCGCTCCCTGGACGCGCTGTCGCGATTGTCGGCGTTGTAGCGGTAGGCCAGTGCCAGGGCCGCCGGACCGGTGAACTTCTTGTTGATGCCGTATTGCGGGCAGGCCGCGTAGCACAGACCGCAGTTGATGCACATGGAGAACTGGTGATACTTCGCCATGTCAGCCGGCGTCTGGGTGTACTCGCCGTCGCACAGGCTGCGCGGCTCGGACGGGATGATGTAGGGCTTGATGCTCTCCAGCTTCTCGATGAAGTCGGACATGTCGACCACCAGATCGCGCTCGATGGGGAAGTTGTTGAGCGGCTCGATAGTCATCTTGCCCGGCAGGTAATCCCGCAGGAAGGTCTTGCAACCGAGTTTCGGAATGCCGTTGACCATCATGCCGCAGGAGCCGCAGATCGCCATCCGGCAGGACCAGCGGAAGCTCAAGGTAGAGTCCAGATGATCCTTGATGTATTGCAGCGCATCCAGCAGGGACATCTCTTTGAGGTAGGGCACCTGGAAGGTCTGCATCCAGGGCTCGTTATCCTGCTCGGGACGGTAGCGCAGGATTTCAATTTCGATCATCTCAGCCATTCTTCTTAGCCTCGTCTTGTTTCTCACCCTCGGAACCGTACACGCGCTTGGCCGGTTGGGATTTAGTGATCTTCACATCGGAATAGTCGATGGTCGGGGCCCCTTCGCCGTTGTAGAAGGAGAGAGTGTGCTTGAGGAAGTTGACGTCATCGCGCTCCTCGTAACCGTCCAGACGCTGGTGGGAACCGCGGGACTCTTTGCGGTTGATGGCGGAGTGCGCCATGGCTTCCGCCACGTCCAGCATGTAGCCCAGCTCGATGGCGTACAGCAGGTCGGTGTTGAAGACCGAGGACTTGTCGTTGATCTTGATCTTCTTGTAACGGGCTTTCAGCTCGTTGATCTTGTCGATGGTGCCCTGCATCAGCTCTTCGGTACGGTAGATACCGACACCGGCCTCCATGGACATGCCCAGTTCGTTGCGGATATCCGCCGGGTTTTCGGTGCCGTCGATGTCCAGCAGGGAGAGGTGCTGCTTGATGAGCGCCTCGGCCTTGGCGACCAGCGCCTGGGTGTTGCCGTGTTGCTGGGTGGCGGCAAACTCGGCTGCCTGCTCACCGGCCACTTTGCCGAAGACCACGATCTCGGACAGGGAGTTGGAACCCAGACGGTTGGCGCCGTGCAGACCGACGGAGGCACATTCGCCAGCGGCATAGAGACCGGCCAGACGAGTGGCGCACTTGCCGTCGGTTTCGATGCCACCCATGGTGTAGTGGGCGGTCGGACGTACCGGAATCGGCTCTTTTACCGGATCCACACCCACATAGGCCTTGGCCAGTTCGCAGATGAAGGGCAGACGCTCTTTCAGATACTTCTCGCCAAGGTGGCGCAGGTCGAGGTGAACCACGTCGCCCATGGGGCCCTGGATCACGCGGCCTTTTTGCTGCTCCTGCCAGAAGGCCTGGGAGAGACGGTCGCGCGGACCCAGCTCCATGTGCTTGTTCTTCGGCTGGCCGACCGGGGTTTCCGGGCCCAGACCGTAATCTTGCAGGTAGCGATAGCCATCCTTGTTGAGCAGGATGCCACCCTCACCACGGCAACCTTCGGTCATCAGGATGCCGGTGCCCGGCAGACCGGTCGGGTGATACTGGACGAACTCCATGTCCCGCAGCGGTACGCCGTGGCGGTAGGCCAGGGCCATGCCGTCACCGGTGACGATGCCGCCGTTGGTGTTGTAGCGATAGACACGACCTGCGCCGCCGGTGGCCAGCACCACGGACTTGGCCTGGATGAAGCGGGTGATGCCGTTCTGGATGTCAAAGGTGACGACACCCTGGACGCGGCCATCTTCCACGATGAGATCCAGACAGAAGTGCTCGTCGAAGCGCTTGATGGTCGGGTACTTGATGGAGGTCTGGAACAGGGTGTGCAGAATGTGGAAGCCGGACTTGTCGGCGGCGAACCAGGTGCGGGGGATCTTCATCCCGCCGAAACGGCGCACGTTGGCCTTGCCGTCCGGTTTGCGGCTCCAGGGGCAACCCCAGTGCTCCAGCTGGATCATCTCGTTGGTGGCGTTGTTGACGAAGTACTCGACTACGTCCTGCTCACACAACCAGTCACCACCGGAGACGGTGTCGTTGAAGTGGTTTTCCAGGGAGTCGTCATCGCGGACGACGCCTGCGGCGCCACCTTCGGCGGCCACGGTGTGGCTGCGCATCGGATAGACCTTGGAAATCAGGGCGATTTCCAGCTCCGGGTGGGCTTCTGCAATGGCGATTGCGGCACGCAGGCCACCGCCACCGGCACCGATGATGGCAACATCGGTCTTGATAATATCCACATCTGCCTCCTTAGGGATAGATTTGCTGGGCACGATTTTGCTCTATGAAAAAAATTCAGGCTTGATGCAAGTCAAACTGCTTTGTTTTAGTGCTTGGCAACGGTGATTTTTATTACAACCACCCCATTCCTTGGATGAAAATGCCGTCATTATCGCCATCCATCAGTGATCTGGATCAGCCGTACTCGCTACTCTGGTGATTTTAACTCCAAGATTATACGTAGTTTTCTTTCAAAAAAATGAGAAATGCCTCTCTTTTTGGGTATTACCCATAAAGTTTTTAAGTTTTTTATCAAAAGAGTTTAATGATAACTATTATCACGATGACATATCGATATTAGGCATCAAAAAAGTAATGCGAATATAGCCATGACAGACTGCGCCCGTCTCCCACACATGGGCAAAAGGAGATGTCGATCACAGGGTTGAGGGTCTCGAAAGGGGATTATAACCGTTGAAACAAAAAGGGTTTATAAAAAAGGGGCCTGAACGGCCCCTTTCTTCCCATGGTCGATCAGATGCGGAACATGCCGACCTGATTATTCAATTCACCTGAAATATTTTTAAGCTGGGCCGACAGATTGCGGGAGCTGTCCGCATCCACTGCCAGCTCGTCCGAGACATCCTTGACCGCCTGGATGTTGCGGCTCACCTCGTCGGTGACGGCACGCTGTTCCTCGGCGGCGCTGGAGATCTGGGTCGCCATGTCGGAGATCTGGTTGATGGAGGTGGTGATCTGCTCCAGGGCCTGGGTCGCATCGTTGGCATCTTCCACGCTGTTCTGGGCCAGCAGCTGACCCTCGTGCATGGTACTGACGGCGCCCTGGGTGTTGCGCTGCAGGGTCTCGATCATGCTGCGGATCTCGACGGTGGAGCTGTGAGTGCGCTGGGAAAGCACCCGCACCTCGTCGGCCACCACCGCAAAGCCGCGCCCCTGCTCGCCAGCCCGGGCGGCCTCGATGGCGGCGTTGAGCGCCAGCAGGTTGGTCTGTTCGGCGATGCCCTGGATGGTGGAGAGGATGGTGTTGATCTCCTGGGCGTTCTTCTCCAGTTCCTGAATGATGCCGGAGGCCTGCTTGACCTGGGTGGCGAGATCCGTGATGGAGCGCTGGTTGCGGGCAATCACCTGCTTGCCGTGCTCGCAACTGCTGGAGGAGCTGCGGGCCGCTTCCGCGGTCTGCTCGGCATTGCTGGCCACTTCGACGGCGGTGGCGGACATCTCGTGCACTGCGGTCGCAATCTGGGAGATCTCGTTTTGCTGGCGGGCCAGCCCCTGGTTGGATTTCTCCGCCATGTCGTGGGAAGACCTGGCCTGCTGGTTGAGCTGGGTGGAGGAGTTGGAGATGTCCTGCACCATGACGTGGATGCGCTCGATGAAGGTGTTGACGTGCTTGGCGACGGTACCGACCTCGTCTTCACGCTCGATCTTGATGCGACGGGTGAGATCGCCGTTGCCGCGGGAGAGATCGGCAATTGCCTCGCCCAGGGTTTTCAGCGGCGCCAGGGAGCCGTTGATGGCGACATAGGAGAAGCCCGCCACGATGAGGATGGTCAGCAATCCCTGAATAAGGTCGGAGGTGACCATGCGGGAGACGGACTGGTAGGCGACCGCTTCATCCACCACGATGCCGAAATACCAGTTGGTGTTGGGGATCTCGGTGAGGTCGAATACGCTCGCCTTGCCGCTGATATCCATCTCGGAGATGGTGTTGTCATGGGCCAGCTCGTTGACCTTGGCTGCCGTCAGTTCCGGGGAGATGGCGGTGGCGGGTTTGAGGGTCAGATCCTTGTCCGGGTGGGCGATGATGGTGCCGTTGCTGTCCACCAGAATGGCATAGGTGCCTTCCGAGTTCATGGCGAGCACGTCTTTCACCAGACCGTCGATGGAGACGTCACCGGCGATGACGCCGTCGGTGTTGCCGCGACTGAAGGGCTCGGCGATGGTGATGATGAGCTGGCCGGTGGTGATGTCGGCATAGGGAGCCGTGATGGCGAGCTTGCCGGCGGCCATGGCGTCCTTGTACCAGGGGCGCTGGCGCGGATCATAGCCGGCCGGCAGATCGGTCGGCTTGCTCTGGATCATCCGGCCATCCTTGGTGCCCACGTAGACGAGATCGAAGTTGCCCGCATTCATGGACTGGGCCAGGTGGCTGAGGGGCTCGTCTTCCTTGGCGAAGGCTTCCTTGGTGGCGGTGACGAGATTGATGCGGGCGTCGAGCCAGCGGGAGATCCCCTTGACGTTGGCGACCGAGCTGTCGTCGATGAAGCTCCAGATCAGCCGCTGGGTTTCACTGCGCAACTGGGAGGTGTTGTACCAGACCTGCAGGCCGGTGATGACCAGAATGATGGCCCCGATGGAGAGGACCAGCTTGTTCTTGATGGATAGGTTCATGTTTACATCCTTGTGAGCGTCAGTCAGAGATCCATGGTGTTTGTTATTGTTATGAGCCAACACTGTATCGGCTGGCTATGGACTTTATGTATCCCGGTGCACCGCATTTTTTCAATTCTTTTCACCTCCTTGTGGCCTGCCAGGCCGCGCCGATACTCAGCTGAATCGATCTGGCCGGTTGGTGAAGATGCCATCGACACCCATGCTGGCGAGGGCGCTCCCATCACTCACTTCGTCGACTGTATAGACCAGGATCTTGAGCCCCCGGCGATGGGCATCCGCCACCAGGGTCTCGTCGACGAAATCCACGTCGCAGTTCAGTGACCAGGCCCCCAGCGTCTCGGCGAAGGCGGCGCCGTCGAGGGGCAGGCTGGCGGTCAGGGCGCCGATCCTGATTTCCGGTCGCAGTCCCTTGAAGCGTAACAGCTCGGGATGATGAAAGGAGGAAACGATCCAGTGCGCCTGGGTAAAGCCAAGCTCGGCCTCGGCCCGCCTGGTCAGGGCGGCCACCGGCTCGGCGGTGTGGGCGCCCTTGAGCTCGATGTGCAGTTCGCAGCGCCCCGCCACCAGTGCCATCACCTGCCACAGGGTCGGGATCCGCTCCCCGTCCCCCGCATCCAGGCTCGCCAGGTACTCCCGGGATTGCCCGGTCAGCACACCCTGGCCGCTGGTGCAGCGCTCCAGCCGCCGGTCGTGGAAGACCCAGAGCTCTCCGTCGGCCCACTGTACGTCCAGCTCGATGGCTTTGGCACCCAGATCCAGCGCCAGGCTCATCGCCTTGAGGGTATTCTCCGGGGCCAGGCCGCTGGCACCGCGATGGGCAATGATCTGCATGATGGCTCCTGTTGTCGTCTTTGGGGGCTTCATCCCCGGCTCATCCGGATGTCGATCTGTTGATGTGGCAGATGCATGCCGACCTGGCCGAGTTTCTCCAGGATCAGGGAATGTACCTCGTGCGTAATGGGCATCCGGTGATCCATGTTGTTGACGTAGAGCCGGATCTCGTAGATGAGGGCCGAGTCGGTGAACTCGATGAGGAACACCTCAGGGGCGGGCGTATCCAGCACCAGGGTGGATTCGCGCACGCTCTGCTCCAGCAGTTGCTGTACCTGCTTGGGATTCTGGGTCAGGCCGATGCGAATGCGCAAGCGGACCCGGGTGATGGCATCGGACAGGGACCAGTTGATGAACTGCTCGGTGATGAAGGCCTTGTTGGGGACGATGATCTCCTTCCTGTCCCAGTCCACTATGGTGGTGGCGCGGGTCTTGATCTTGGTGACGGTGCCGGTGAGATCCCGGATGGTGACGGTGTCACCCAGGCGGATCGGTTTTTCGAACAGGATGATGAGGCCGGAGACGAAGTTGGCGAAGATCTCCTGCAAGCCGAAGCCCAGCCCCACGGAGAGTGCCGCCACCAGCCACTGGGTCTTGGACCAGTCGATGCCGAGCATGGAGAAGCCGGTGAGGGCGCCAATCAGCAGTACCAGGTACTTGCTCACCGTGGTGAGGGCGAAGCCGGTGCCGGGGGAGAGGCTCAGATGCTGGAGCAGGGTGAGCTCCATCAACCCTGGCAGGTTGCGGGCGGTGACCACCGTCAGGATGAAGGCGAAGACGGTCAGCATCAGATCCTGCAGGGTGATGGCGGAGAGCTGCTCGATGCCGGCCACCTTGCTGCTCACCTGCCACACCTCGATGCTGCTGAGGAAGCTGAATGCCGAGTTGAGATCCGACCATTGCACCACCACCAGCATGGTGAAGCCCAGCATCAGCAGGGTGCGCACCAGGCCGAGGGACTGGGCGCTGATGGTATCCAGATCCAGCTCGGGCTCCTCCACCACATCGGGGATCTCGGAGCTGAGATCGTCCTCTTCCCGCTCCCGCTGCGCCAGGATCTCGGCCCGCTTCTGCTTGGCGCGATCGAAGGCGAGTCGGCGGCGCTGGATCAGCATCCAGCGGTGGGCCAGATAGTAGACGAGCAGGCAGCCGAGCCCCGCCAGCAGGCTCAGCTCCAGCTGGCGCAGCAGGGTGCGGGAGGTGTAGAAGTAGCCGAACAGGGCGCCCAGCACCGCCAGCAGCGGGGCCAGCATCAGGCTGTTCCAGATGAAGTGGTGCAGCAGATGGGGCTTGGTCATGTCTGCCTGACCCCAGGTGAGGGGCAGTTTTTCCCGGTTGAGGCGGGCAAAGAAGAGCAGCAGCCAGAGGGCCCCGATGATGAAGGCGAGGCGTCCCAGGGAGTCGTAGAAGGCGTGCTCCTGATAGCTGCTCGCCATGCCCTGCACGAAGAAGCTCGGGATCAGCACCAGCAGCAGGGTACGAAATTGTCCCCATACTCGCTGCACCCGCTCCTTCTGCCAGCGGAAGTGGAGGATGAGGATCCCCTTCTCCAGAGTGAGGTGGCGCGCCACCAGCAGGGCCAGCAGCAGGAACCAGATTTCACCCAGGCCCCGGGCCACCGCCACCGCGAAGGGATATTGCCAGGCGCCGTCCAGCAGGCCGTGCACCATGAGCACCATGGCGGGCAGCGGCAGGGCGGCGAGCACGGAGCGCACCAGCAACCGGCTGGTGAGGCTGAACTTGTCCTGGGTCACCTTGCCGATGCGCGGGGCAATGTAGTGGCTGTATTGAATGAGGTGGCGGGCCAGTTTCAGCCAGCACCAGGCCAGCCCCAGCAGCCCGAGGCCAGCCAGGGTCAGGCTCAGGGGGTTGTTCTCGGCGATGGCCCTGGGCAGTTGCAGCCAGTTGGCCGGGTTGAAGGCAAGGCCGAGGGCGGCCGGGACGCCGAGCAGCACCGCTGGGCTCAGGGGGCGCACGTCCGGCATCCAGAACAGATGGCTGGCGCTGAGTTCGCGGATCTCGTCGATCTTGCTGTTCTGACGGCTGTAGAGCAGCTTGAGGCGGGTCTGCTCCTGAATGAGGGTATCGGAGGCATCGTTGAGCCGGGTAAGCAGTTGCCGCCTCGCCTTGAGCAGGTTGTCCAGCACGGCGCGCTGGGCCCTGTCCAGGGTGATGCCGTCTCCACTGAGCAGGCTGTTGCGCAGCTGGACCGGATCCTTCAGGGCATCCTGCTCGGTCTCGTACTGGTATTTGGCCATGCGCGCCTTGACGATGGCTGACTCCAGCCGCTCCAGCGGGAAGTAGGCGGGCAGATCGGCCAGCTTGCTGCGCAGGTTCTCGCCGTAGGCGTTGCTTATCTGCAACCACTCCAGCTGTTCGCGCACCGAATTGACCAGCTCGTTGAGCCCGGAGAGGGAGGTGTCCACCCCCCGTTGCTCGTCCTGCACCCGTTCAATCTGGTCCTCGAGGGCCCCCAGTTGGAGGGAGAGGGCCTGGTTTTGCTGCTGTTGCTCCTGCAAGAGGGGGAGGTCAGAGG
The DNA here is from genome assembly GCF_022869435.1 of Aeromonas sp. LsrichE-8G. NCBI lineage: Bacteria > Pseudomonadati > Pseudomonadota > Gammaproteobacteria > Aeromonadales > Aeromonadaceae > Aeromonas > Aeromonas sp. LsrichE-8G. The sequence goes on along the minus strand of NZ_JALIHH010000064.1, from coordinate 36,428 downwards.
TGAGCTGGCGGCGCAGGCGTTCACTCTCGGCCAGGGCCTGCTCGGTCTTGTCCCGGCGCAGCTGGTTCTGCTGGGCAAGCAGACTGGTCTGCCACTCATCCTCGTCGGTGATGGCGAGGTTGAGCTCCTGCAGCTTGAGCTTGCCCAGATCGTTGCGCTGCTGGGCGGAGAGCTGCTCCAGCTCCAGCATCTGGATCCGGTCGGAGAGGCTCTGCTCTTTGAGTCGGGTGGCCAGTTGCTGGGCCTCCTGCAACCTGTCCGACTCGTTGCTGAAGCTCAGGCGATCGAGCAGGGAGCGGGTCTGGAGCAACTGCTTGCGCAACTCGTCGACCCGCAGGTGATACTCCTGGCCCGTGCTCTCCAGCTGGTTGAGGCTGTCGGTCACAGCCTGACGCTCCTTGCGCAGGTTGAGCTGGCGGTTGCTGCTCAGGCTGATGGCCTGGCGCAGGGCATCCTCCTTGAGGGAGGAGAGGGACGGGCGGGACTGGGGCTGATAGTTGTGCAGCCCCTCCTTGAGACGGGCGGACTCCTTGGGGTAGTCGATGAGGATCTGTTGGTAGGCCTTGCCCTGTTCCCGGTAGCGCTGGGCATCCCGAGCATATTGCAGCGCCTGCTGGTAGCTCTCCCGCAGTTGCTGGTTTTCCGGGGTATCCGTCTTGGGGACGCTTTGCAGCAGCTCCTCTACCTGAGTGATGGCATCATCGGCCTGGACAGCGGAGAAGGGGAACAGGCTGAGACAGAGCATCAGACAGAGCAGGCGTTGCAACATGGCGCACGTTTCCGTTCAGGAGAAGTCGCCCTAGCCTAAAGCAGGGGCCGGGGCGGGTAAAGCCCTCAAGATGAATGATCCACGGCACAAATAACGGGTGATCCGGGTCTTGTTTGGCTATTATTCTGGCCGTTCCCCTTCATTGAGCAATTTATGTCCTCCGTCGATCTGGGCACGGCCCCCCTTTCCCGCCTCTTCTTGCGTTACGTCACCCCCACGGTGGCCGCCATGCTGGTCACCGGCATCTATGTCACCATAGACGGCATCTTCGTCGGCCATATCCTGGGCCAGGACGGGCTGGCCGGCATGATGCTGGCGTACCCCATCTGCGCAGTGCTCTACGCGGTGGGTGCCCTGATCGGCATGGGATCTTCGTCGCTGGCCTCCTTCTATCTGGGCAAGGGGGAGCAGGCCAGGGCGCGCCACATCGTCGGCAATGCCCTGGTGATGGTGCTCATCGCCTCCGCGCTGCTCGCCTTCATTGGCATTCGTTACGGCAAGGCCATGCTTGTCTGGATGGGGGCGCAGGGGGTCATCTTCGACGCAGGCTTCGCCTATCTGCAGTGGTACGCCTGGCTCGGGGTGTTCGCGGTGCTCTCCATGGCCTTTACCGCCCTGCTGCGCAACGACGGGCGACCCGGCCTCACCACCTGGATCCTGGTGGGGGGCGGCGTGCTCAACGTGCTGCTCGACTACCTGCTGATGGCGGTGATCCCCTGGGGGCTGGCGGGGGCCGCCATCGCGACCATGCTCTCCCAGGCGGTCACCGGGGGCCTGTGCCTGTGGCACTTCTTCACCCCCCGCAGCCAGTTGCGCATTCGCTGGGATACCCTGGTGCCCGACTGGCGGCTGATGGGGGAGACATTGCGACTCGGGGTGTCGAGTTTTCTGATGTACCTCTACCTCTCGGTGGTGCTGGCGCTGCACAACAAGGCGCTGCTCTCGGTGGGCACTTCGCTGCACGTGGCCGCCTATGGGGTCATCAGCTACAGCGAGGCCTTCTTCTATCTCATCTTCGAGGGGATCGCCATGGGCATCCAGCCTATCGCCAGCTTCAATGCCGGAGCGGGCAACTGGTCGCGAGTGCTGCGGGTACGCAACCTGGCATTGGGAGTGACCATGGCGGTGGCACTGTGCGGGATGATCCCGCTGTATCTGTGGCCGGAGGCAGTGGTTTATCTGTTTGCGGGGGAGAATGCTGACCTGTTGCCGGTGGCCAGCCTCGGTATCTGGCTCTACTTCTGGGGGCTGCCCATGGAAGGCTTGCTGCTGGTGGGGGCTACCTATTTCCAGGCCATCAACCGGGCCCGCATCGCCTCCCTGCTCACCGGCGGCAAGCTGATGCTGATCGGCGGTTTCCTGTGGGGCTTCTCCTCCCTGTGGGGAGTGGCCGGTGTCTGGCTGGCGCTGCCCACTTGCAGCACTCTGCTGGTCCTGGTGATGTGGCGGGCGATGAACAGGGAGGGGCGCCAGCACAGCGCTGCCTGAGATGTGGTCATGCGTCCATGAAAAAGGCAGCCTCGGCTGCCTTTTTCATTTTGAGTGCTCCTGCCTGTGGGCAGCAGGTCACCGGCCTCAGGGCTTGAAGGCGCCGATAAAGATGGCGGGGTCGACGCGGGCGTCGTTGAGGCTGACGTTCCAGTGCATGTGGGGACCGGTGGCGCGGCCGGTGGCGCCGACCCGGCCGACGATGCCGCCGCGGGGCAGGCTCTGGCCCAGCTTCACGTCCACCTTCGACATGTGACAGAACATGCTGATGAGGCCCTGGCCGTGGTCGACGAACACCGTATTGCCGTTGAAGAAGTAGTTGCCGATGAGGATGACCTTGCCAGCGGCTGGTGCCTTGATGGGAGTGCCGGCTCCGACCGCGAAGTCGAGGCCGGAGTGGGGGTTGCGCTCCTCGCCGTTGAAGAAGCGGCGCAGCCCGAAGGGACTGGAGAGCGGGCCCTGGACCGGCTTGTCAAACAGCAGGTTGCTCGGCTGAGCCGGACTGAAGGTCTGGTAGGCGCGGGTCTGTTCGGCAAGCTCTCGGTTGATGCGGGTCATGTCTTCGGCCAGCGGATTGACCTGGCGGCTGTTCTTGAGCTTGATGTGCTGCTCACGGTAGTGCTTGGTGCCGACCGTGAAACTCAAGGTGCGGCCATCGCTGGTGGTCACCTGATGGGGGCCGGGCGCGCTCTTGAGCGGGATGCCGACGATGGCAATCCACGTCTTCCCGTCTTCCTGTACCACCAGCACAGGTTTGTCCTGATAGCGCACTGCGGGCGCCTTGGCCCCGCTTCCCAGTGGTACCACGGCCACGCCCCCCGGCACCGGGTGGTTGAGCAGGCGGCTGATAAACCCCGGTTCGGCGTGAAGCGCAGGGCTGCCGAGCAGCAGGAGAAGAAAGAAGAGGTGGCGCATGATGGCTCCATCGGATCAGGGGGAAAGCAAGAGGGAGGAGATGATGCCACATTCTGGCGGTGCTGTCCGTCAACCGTGGCCGATAAACTCGTCGGCTGCGGCCCAGAAAGACGCAACGGACACGCCATTGCAGCGAGGTGAATGCGCTGGTTGCGGGTGCCCGCTTTCCCTTCGACCTTGCCAGCCTGAGCAGGGGGCCGCTGCGCTACCGCTTCTCGGGGTCGGGGTGGGCATGGCCGGACAGGGGCCCTGACCCCTATTCCATTCGATACCGCCATCGCGGTACCCTACTCGGCGGCGACCCAGGTCACCGACTGCAAGATGAGGCTCTCCCCGACCCGGTTGCCGGGCCAGGTAGTACGCACCGGCCCCATCATGGTCACGGTGAGCGTGTCCTGAGGAGACGCCGCTTCGCCCCTATTTTTCGACGAGGTCAATGATGAACAGTGACAGGGCCCTGCGCCACGAACCCAAACGCCATGGCATAGGACAGGGCTGGATCTGGATCCGCACCGGATTCGACATCTTCAACAAGGGGATGGGTGCCAGCGTGGCCATGATAGTGCTCTGGTTTGTGGTGGGCATCGTGCTGGATCAGCTGCCGGCGGGGGGCTTGATCTCCCAGTTGCTCTACATGGTGTGGGGGGCTGGCTGGGTGGCGGTGGCGCGGCGAGGTCACCAAGGCGAGGCGCTGCAATTTGGCGACTTCTTTGCCGGTTTTCGCCATCGGTTGACCCCCTTGATGCTGGGGGGCCTGATGGTGCTCGGCTTCATCATGGGGATCCTGATGATCTGCGTGTTCCTGCTGCACCAGTGGGGACTCACCGGCCTGTTGTCCGCGGATCCGGGCTCCCTGGCGCTGACCCCGGAGCAGGCACAGGGCTTTCTCGTCTGTGCCCTGGTGGGATTGGCACTGTTCGTTCCCGTGCTGATGGCCATCACCTTCGCCCCCGCCCTTATCCTCTTCCATCAGGTCGGGGTCTGGCAGGCAGCCAGGCTCAGCTTCAAGGGATGTCTGCGCAACATGTGGCCCTTCCTCTGGTGGGGGCTGCTCGGGGCCGTGCTGATCTTCTTTGGCGCACTCCTGATGCTGGTGGGCCTGCTGGTGGTGCTGCCTGCCATCAACTACTCCATCTATGCCGCCTATCACGACATCTATCTGGAGGATCAGGAGGCCGAGGAGGGAGAGACCCCGGTCAAGGCATTCGGTTTCGAAGCCTGACCGGCACAGGATGGAGCAAAGAGGGGCCGAGAGGCCCCTTTTTTGTGCGGCTCGCAGGGATCAGAGAGAGGGAGGGGCTTCCTGCCACAGGGGATCGTCCGCCATCCGCTCCACGAGAAAGTCGAGGAAGCTGCGCAGCAGGGGGGACATCTGTTTGCGGGTGCCATAAACGGCATAGACGCCGAGGCGCTTGGGCTGCCACGGGGTGAGCAGGGGGACCAGGGCGCCGCTTGCCAGATGGGGCTGAACCGAGTAGGCGGGTTGCAGGCTGATCCCCGCCCCGTCCAGGGTGGCGGCCAGCAGCAGGTTGGAGATGTTGGCGCTGAGGTTGCCGCTCACCGGGACGGATTCGGGACCATCGGGCCCCAGAAACTCCCACAGGCTCTTGCCGAAATAGGTGTAGGTGAGGCAGTTGTGCAGTGCCAGCTCCTGCACCTGCTGCGGCGGAGCATGGCGGGCCAGGTAGGCGGGGCTGGCGCACACCACCGAGTGGCAGGTGCCGAGCCTGCGGGCCACCAGGTTGGGATCGAGGTCGTTGGTGATGCGCAGGGCGAGATCGATTCGCTCCTCCACCAGATTGACCGTCCGGTCCAGCAGCAGGATGTCGATCGCCGTGCCGGGGTAACGGGCCAGGTAGTCGTTCGCCGCCCCGACCAACAGGGCTTCGGAGAGAGAGTAGCTGCTGGTGATGCGCAGTTGCCCCTTGGGGGCCTCGTCATGGCGGATGGCCAGGTGTTCCATCTCTTCCCCCAGGGCCAGCATGGCTCTGGCCCGGTTCAGCGCCTCTTCTCCCGGCCCGGTCAGGCTCAGCCGGCGGGTGGTGCGGTGCAGCAATCTTGCCCCCATCCAGCGTTCCAGCTCGGCCAGGTAGCGCGACACCATGGCGCGGGACATCTCCAGTTTCTCCCCGGCGCCGCTCAGGCTGCCCTGTTCCACCACGCAGACGAAGACCCGCAATGCGGTCAGCCTATCCATCTTGTGCCCCTATATGCTCGATTTATGCAACAGTGATGCGCCTATTATGCGGTATTTGTATCGATGGTGATGCAATAAACTGCGCTCATTCCATTAATCCACACCGATGAGCGTTATCTGATGAACAACACACTGCGTACCCTGACCCTGACCAGCCTCCTGATGACGGGTTCCGCCCTGGCGGCCCCCCTGACCGTGACCGTCTACAACCCCGGCGAGAAGGCGATCTTCCCCGTCTCCTCCTCACTGGTAACCGGTGACAAAGGGGCCATCCTGATCGATGCCCAGTTCGACGTGCAACATGGTCAGGCGCTGGTGGACATGATCAAGAAGAGCGGCAAGAAGCTGACCACTGTCTATATCAGTGCCGGTGACCCCGACTTCTACTTCGGTCTGGAACCCGTCATGGCTGCGTTCCCGGATGTCAAGGTGCTGGCCGACCAGCATGTGGTCGACCATATCAAGCAGACCAAGGATGCCAAGCTGAGCTACTGGGGCCCGATCCTGGGCAAGGATGCACCCAAGAGCCTTACCGTGCCGCAAGTGATGACGGCCAGCCACCTGACGCTGGATGGCGAGAAGATTGAAATCAAAGAGATGAACACCCCGAATGCCTACCTCTGGGCCCCTTCCATCAAGACGGCCTTTGGTGGTGTGCCGGTCTACAGCGGCGTGCACGTCTGGATGGCGGACAGCCAGTCCAAGGCCGCTCGCAGCCACTGGGTCAAGGCGCTGAACAATCTGCTGGCGCTGAAACCTGAGCGCGTGGTGCCGGGTCACTTCCTGGGGACTGCGCCCAAGGGTACCGAAGCCGTGACCTTCACCCGTGACTACGTGCAGCGCTTTGAGCAAGAGCTGGCCAAGACCAAGCACTCCGGCCAGCTGATTGAAGCGCTGAAGAAGGCTTACCCCTCCCTGCCGGTCGATGATGGCCTGGCCATCGGTGCCAAGGTCAATACCGGCGAGATGAAGTGGTAACTCCCTGACGCCTACATCCCTGTGTTTTTTTCCGGGCCCGAGGGCCCGGTTTTTTATCCAGCATTGAAGCGAGAATGATGATGAACGAAGCGCAAACAACCCTCCATTATGTCTATGACCCCCTCTGTGGCTGGTGCTATGGCGCCGCCCCCCTGCTGAAAGCCGCTGCCGAGATCCCGGGCCTTCGCATCGAACTGCATGGGGGGGGCCTCTGGATGGGCGCCAGGCGCCAGGCCATGGGACAGCCCCTGCGGGACTATGTGCGCCCCCATGACGAGCGCATCCATGCCCTCACCGGACAGCGCTTTGGTGAGCGCTACTTCAACGAGCTTCTGCTCAACGAGTCACTGCTCCTCGACTCCGAGCCGCCCATACGCGCCGTTCTGGCGGTGAGCGAGCTTGGCGGCGACGGCCTTGCCTTGTTGCACCGCATCCAGGAAACCCACTACCGGGATGGGGAATGGGTCGGTTCCCCGACACGGCTGGCGGCGCTCGCGCGGGAGCAGGGGCTGACACCGGAAGCATTCGCCCTGGCCTTTGGTCGGGTCGATCTTGTGGGCCATCTGGCCACAAGCCAGGCGTGGCTGCGCCGGCTCGGCGGGCAGGGGTTCCCGACCCTGGGATTGATGCAAGGGGAGCGCGTCGTTGCGCTGCCTGTCTCCTCCTATCTGGGAGAGCCAGCGGCGTTCGCGGATCACATCACCTCCCTGATGGGGTGAGTCTCTCGCCCATCGCCTGCGGCTTGTCAAAGGAGAGGGAGAGGGCAGACCCGTCTGCGCGCCTCCCTTGTCCCCCGCACCGTTCTTGTGCATGCTATCGGCCTCATTGAACGGCAGGATGCAGTACCTATGAACCTTCGCGATCTCGAATATCTGGTAGCGCTGGAAGAGGAGAAACACTTTCGCAAGGCAGCGGAGCGCTGCTTTGTCAGCCAGCCGACCCTGAGTGGCCAGCTGCGCAAGCTGGAAGATGAACTGGGAGTGATCCTCATCGAGCGCACCTCCCGCAAGGTGCTGTTCACGCCCGCCGGCGATGCCATGGCCCGTCAGGCGCGCAAGGTGCTCAAAGAGGCGCGAGAGCTCAAGAGCATAGGCCAGCACTTCGCCGAGCCCATGTCCGGCGAGATCCACATCGGTTTCATTCCCACCGTGGGCCCCTACCTGCTGCCCCACATCATCCAGGATCTGCGTGAACACTTCCCCAAGCTGGAGTTCTACCTCTACGAAGATCAGACCCAAGTGCTGCTCAAGCGGCTGGAGGAGGGGGAGCTGGATTGCCTCGTGCTGGCGGAGCTGGAAGGGATGGAGGGGTTTGGCGCCATCCCCCTCTATCAGGAGCCCATGTGGCTGGCCGTGCCTCAGCATCACCCGGAGGCGAGCGCCAAGGCGGTGCCCCTGCACAATCTCAAGGGCAAGAAATTGCTGATGCTGGCCGACGGTCACTGCCTGCGGGATCAGGCGATGGGTTTCTGTTTTGCCGCAGGCATCGGTGAGGATCAGCGCTTCAAGGGCACCAGTCTGGAGACCTTGCGCAACATGGTCGCCGCTGGCAGCGGCATGACGCTGGTGCCCAGGCTCGCCGTGCCCGCCAACCCGGAGGAGGGGGGTGTCAGCTATCGCCCGGTAATCAACCCCGTGCCGGGGCGCACCATCTCCCTGCTCTATCGTCACTACTCGGTGCGCCGCCCCTGCTTCAATGAGCTGGCGGCCCGCATCTCGAGTCTGATGAAAGCCCTGCTGGGCTGACGCAGCCCGCTCGTCATCCCGAAACAAAAACCGGCGCCTGGGCGCCGGTTTTTGTTGTTTCCAGGGGGACCTAGAAGATGTCGTCGGTGGAGACGGGACCGTCTGTGGTCGCATCGTCACCGCCATACACCTGGTTGCCATCGGAGATCTGGCTCGCGTAGCGGGTGGGCTCTGTGCCCTCCTTGAAGAACTCCTCCGTAGTACTGCCATCGGCGCGATTGGTCAGCAGACCGGTTTCACGATCGATGCGGACCTGCATGATCCCTTCGGGGACCGGCATCTTGCGCTCGGGCACCTGTTGCAGAGCCGTCTTCATGAAGTCAATCCAGATGGGCTGGGCGGCACCACCGCCAAACTCGGCCCGGCCCAGACCGCGCTGGTGGTTGTCAAAACCGATCCAGGAGGTGGCCACCAGATTCGGGGTATAGCCGGAGAACCAGGCATCCCGGGATTCGTTGGTGGTCCCCGTCTTGCCCGAGATGTCGTGACGCTTGAGGTCACGGGCTGCCCGCCAGCCGGTACCACGCCAGCCATTGCCACCCCAGATGGCGGTGGTCAGGGTGTCGGTGATGAGGAAGGCGCTCTGGGCGCTGATGGTCTGCGGTGCCATGTTGTTGGGCACGACAGGATCGATGGGGCACTGGGCCTTCCAGTCTGCCGTGGTATTGGCATAGGCATCCGCGCTGTCGAGACCGGCGGCGGCCAGCACGCCGCAGTCGCGGCAGGCGGCGGCCGGGTTGGCCTCGAACAGGGGGGTGCCGAAGCTGTCAGTCACTTCGGTAATGAAGTAGGGGGTGACCTGGAAGCCGCCATTGGCCAGCACCGAGTAGCCGCGCACCACTTCCAGCGGGGTGAACTCCGCCGCACCCAGCGCCAGGGATTCGTTGGCGGAAATGTGATCACGGGCGAAGCCGAAGCGGGTCAGGCCGTCGATATAGGTATCCAGCCCGATGGCGCGCATCAGGCGGACCGACATCACGTTCTTGGACTTGGCAAGGCCGAGGCGCAATGTGGTCGGCCCTTCATAGATGGCGGGCGAGTTCTTGGGCTGCCACATGGGGCCCTTGGCAGGATCCCACTGGTTGATCGGTGCATCGTTGATGAGGGACGCCAGGGTATAGCCCTGCTCCAGCGCGGTGGCATAGAGGAAAGGCTTGATGTTGGAGCCGACCTGACGACGGGCCTGATCGACCCGGTTGAACTTGGAGAGCTCGAAGCTGAAGCCGCCGACCAGGGCCTCGATGGCGCCGTCTTGCGGGTTCATGGCCACCAGGGCGGCGTTGACGTCGGGGATCTGGGAGAGCAGCAACTCTTCCCCTTTCTCCCTGACCCAGATCTGGGCGCCGACTTTGAGTACATCCCGCGCCGATTTCGGGGCAAAGCCCTGGCGATCGTCGGTGATGAAGGCACGCGCCCACTTGATGCCATTCCAGCCCAGTTCGGCCTGTTTGCCATTCTTGAGCACCAGGGTGGCGCTCTTGTCGCCGAGCTGGGTGACCACGGCGGCCATCAGGGGTTGATAGGTCGGCTGCTTGGCCAGATGGGCCATGATCTGTTCGTAGTCCCAGGCCGTTTCACCGGCTTTCCACAGCAAGGCGGTCGGGCCACGGTAGCCGTGGCGGGTGTCGTAGTCGAAGACACCGTCCAGCAGCGCCTGATGGGCGGCGCGCTGACGCTTGGCGGTGACGGTGGTATAGACGTGCAGCCCCATGGTGTAGGCATCTTCACCAAACTGCTCCACCATCTTCTGGCGCACCATCTCGCTCAGATAAGGGGCGTTCAGCGTGGTCTCGGCACCGTGAAAACGGGCCTTGACCGGCATCTTGGAGGCTTCGTCATACTGGGCCTGGGTGATCTTGCCGGTTTCCAGCATGCGACCCAGCACCACGTTGCGGCGGGCGAAGGCGCGCTCCGGGGAGCGGATCGGGTTCAGCATGGAGGGGGCCTTGGGGAGACCCGCGATGATGGCGATCTCATCCAGGGTCAGATCCTTGACCTCCTTGCCGAAGTAGACCTGGGCGGCCGCGCCGACCCCGAATGCCCGGTAGCCGAGGGGGATCTTGTTGAGATAAAGGGTGAGGATCTCGTCCTTGGAGAGGTTCTGCTCGATACGCCAGGCGAGGAACACTTCCTTGATCTTGCGTACCAGGGTCTTCTCGTTGCTCAGGAAGAAGTTGCGAGCCACCTGCTGGGTAATGGTACTGGCGCCCTGGCGCGCCTGGCCGGAGACGGCCCAGACGGTGGCGGCACGGATGATGCCGATGGGGTCTATGCCCGGGTGCTCATAGAAGCGGGCATCTTCGGTGGCGAGTACGGCATCGATCATGGACTGGGGTATTTCGTCCAGCCGCAGGGGGATGCGACGAATTTCGCCAAACTGGGAGATCAATTCCCCGTCCCGGCTGTAGACCTTCATGGGGGTAGCCAGTTTGACATCGCGCAGGGCGCTGACGTCCGGCAACTGGGGCTTGATGTAGAAGTAGATGCCGATGAGGCTGGCAACGCCCAGCACAGCACCCAGCATCATGACAATAAACAGGCGAACGAGCCATTTCAGCATGGAAGAACTACCAATCGTCTTAAAATTAGCCAACGGGCGCAGAGTATAGCCTTTTTACCCTCGCGGATTCGAGGTTTTCCTGTCCGCAAACAGGCGACCCCGAGAAGAGGCGGGAGGGTAGCACTCCAGGGCACAATTACCAAGGGGGCCGCAATCAAGGCCGAAAGGAGAGGGGCGTCAACTTTTGACACAAACTTTATGGCATTGATAGATAGAGCATTATATTGAGTTAAGCCGTCACATCATGACGCGCTGTCCTACAATAAGTCCGAAAACCCAATAACGCATGGATGTGTATATGTTTGGGCTATTAAGTAAGGGATCCCTCGTCTCCATGGCGGGCATTGATTTTGGCAGTCAAACCATCAAGGCCGTCACCATCAGCGGACGTCCCGGCAAGGTGCACCTCGGTTCGGTTGCCGAGATCCCCATGCCAAGAGGAACGCTGGTCGACTATCAACTTCAGGACATTGAACGGGTCAGTCAGTCCCTCAAGTCGCTCAAGCGGTTCGTGCAAGGGGATTGCCAGAACGTGGCCACGGCCGTGACCGGTTCCAACGTCATCACCAAGATCATTCAGGTCGATACCAACATCAACGAGAGCGAGCTGGAGAACCAGGTTCACCTGGAGGCAGAGCAGCTCATCCCCTTTCCCCTGGATGAAGTGAGCCTGGATTTTGAGATCCTCGGCATGGCGGGCGACAACGGGCGTCAGGAGGTTCTGCTCAGTGCCGCGCGGACCGAAAGCGTCAGTGGCCGGGTCAGTGCCCTGACGGAGGCAGGCATGACGACCATGGTGGTGGATGTGGGGGCCCATGCGCTCGGACGCGCCGTGCTGGCCTGCCTGCCCGACCTGCAAACCTCGGAGAAACCGGTTGGCATCGTCGACATCGGTGCCAGCGCCCTGACTTTCGCCGCCCTGCTACGGGGCCAGGTCATCTATTCCCGGTTGCAGAATTTTGGTGGTGATCAATACAGCCAGGCATTGGCCTCTTTTTACAGCATGAGTATGGAAGAGGCGGAACTGGCCAAGCTCCAGGGCTCCCTGCCTGCGGATCATGAGGTGGATGTCCTATTGCCTCACCTCAGCACCCTGGTGTTGCAGATACGGCGCAACGTGCAGCTGTTTTGCAGCTCTTCGGGGAACAAGGAGCTCTCCAGGCTGGTGCTGACCGGAGGGGGTAGCCTGCTGCCGGGGCTGGCCGGACAAATCGGCAGCGAGCTCAACTGCGAGGTGCTGCATCCTGATCCCTTTGCACTCTTTGGTAAGCCGCAGGGAGAGGGAGGGCTGACTCATGGGGCCAAGTACATGACGGCGCTCGGGCTGGCACTGAGGAGCTTCACACCATGTCAAATATAAACCTTCTGCCCTGGCGGCAGGCTCGGGCGCAGCGTCAGAAGAAACAATTCGGTATCCTGTTCGGTCTGTTCCTGGCGGGGACGGCAGCCATCGCCTTTGCTGCAGACTGGCTGGTGCAGCAGCAGATCGGTTACCAGCAGCAGCGCAATCAGCGGTTGCAGCAGGAGATGGCAACCCTGGACACCCAGCTTGGGGAGATCAGGCTTCTCAAGGAGCGGCGCAAGGAGTTGATTGACCGCATGCAACTCATCGAGCAGTTGCAGATGCGCCGCAACATCCCTGTGCGTCTGTTCAATCAGCTGCCGGTGCTGGTCCCCAATGGGGTGTATCTTGATAGCCTTGCCTTGCAAAACAACAAGATAGACGTGAAGGGAAAGACCGAAGCCTATGGCAGGGTTGCCAGCATGATGCGCCGAATCGACGGTTCCGGCTGGCTGACACAATCCCAGCTCAGCACCATTTTCACGGCCGAGGTGGCCCCCATCGCCCTGAGCCAGTTCTCCATGATGTTCCAGATTGCCACGGCGCTACCCAACGTGGCTAAGGGGCAAAAATGAACCTGCAACAACTCAACGACCTGGATCTCAATGACATTGCCCGCTGGCCGCCGATCGCCAAGGGCATCTTTGTCTTCTTCTGCTGTGCTCTGCTTGGCGGGGCACTCTATTACTACGTGATTGCCAATTCCCTGGCTGCCCTGGGTCGTGAAGCCGCAAAAGAGACTGAGCTCAAGGGACAATTCGAGAGCAAGGCCATGCTGGCCGCGAACCTGGAAGCATACAGAAAGCAGATGGTCCAGCTGGAACATCTGGTCGACACCCAGCTCAAGCAGCTGCCCAACACCCACGAAGTCGCCGGTTTGCTGGATGACATCAGCTTCATTGCCACCGACAACGGTTTGACATTGAACAGGATCAACTGGGAGCCAGAGGTGAAACACGAGTTCTCCACCGAGCTGCCCATGCGCATCGAGGTCGTGGGCACCTATCACGAACTTGGCAAGTTCACGGCGGACATGGCTGCTTTGCCCCGCATCGTGATCCTGGATTCTTTCCAGCTCAGCCAGGGGAAGGGGGGTGAGCTGATCGGTATGTCCATGCAGGCCAAGACCTACAAGTACAACGGCAAAACCGTGGAGAAAAAGCCATGAGCATGAGAGCGGGCGTACTTCTCTTGTCGGCGCTGCTGTTGACGGCCTGTGGGGGACAGGAGGACATGGATGAGTATGTCAAACAGACCAAGGCCAGAAAGCCGGTACCGATCGAATCTTTGCCGGAGATAAAGCCCTTCTCGCCCATGGTCTATCAACGCAGCGATCAGCGTAGTCCGTTCATTGCACCCCAGCCGGAAACCAGTTCCAGGCTGGATGCCAAGGCCAAGCCGGACTGTGCCCAGATAGTGGCCAATCGGGAAAAGGAGGTGCTGGAACGCTACTCGCTTGCCAGCCTGAGCATGAAAGGCTCCATCGGCAAGCAGGGGCAGTTGTGGGCATTGATCAAAACCCCGGACGGGCAAGCCGTGCGCGTCGGGCTCAACCAGCACATGGGGCTGGATCAGGGCAGGGTCATCAAGATAACGAACACGCATGTTGACTTGATGGAGACGGTACCGGATGGCAAAGGATGCTGGGTCACCCGAGAAACCCAGCTGGCCATGGCCAATCTCGACGCAAAACTATGATCAGGGATGATCAGGGATGAGCAGAGATGAGAACAACAATAAGAAGGATGACCGGTGTGGCGCTGCTTTGGCTGGGCGGATGCACTCAGGTGTGGGCAGTACCCGCGTTGCAGGAGGTCAAGGTGAATCCCCTGCTGGCCGATCAACTCCTGCTGGAGCTCAGCTTCAGCGAGCCGGTCAGCGGTTTTACGGACAGGTTGACCTATGAACCCAATCAGCTTCTGCTGCACGTACCCGGGGCCATCGGTGCCCTGACGGTCAATCCGCTGCCCATCAAGCAGCAAGGGGTGAACAACCTCCTGGTGGAGGGGAAGGGGCAGGGGCTCGACATCAAGATCGCCCTCGATCAGCTCACCCCCTATCAGGTCCATCAGCAGGGCAATAAATTGCTGGTGGCGCTGGGAGACAAGGCAGGGCAGCCGGTCGCTTCCTCGGCGGCGCCTGTTGCAGCCAGCCAGTCTGCGCTCGTCAGAAGCCAGCCGGTGACTCAGTCTGCATTAATTGACACCCAGCGAGTTGCCCAGAACCAGTCCCAATATCAGGCTCAGCCGGCCATGGCTTCCACACCTACTGTGGCTCCTTCGCCCGTTGCCCCCGGCAAGCCGGTGTTGTCCGTGTCTCAGGCAAACATGGGTGGCGCCTACTTCAACTCGGTCAAGGGCGTGGATTTTCGTCGTGGCAAGGAGGGGCAGGGGGAGTTCCTTGTGACGCTGGACAACAGTTCGGCGGCGGTGGATGTCAGCAGCCGTGGTCAGAAAGTGCTGGCCAAGTTCCACGGTACCCGGGTGCCTGATGATCAGCTCAACCTCATCAATGTGCAGGACTTTGCTACCCCGGTCTCCCAAGTGGAGGTGTTCCGCCAGGGCAATGACACCCTGTTTGAGCTCTCGGTGAACGGCCAGTTTGACTACCGTTACGATCAGGCCGACAAGATGTTCATCATCGAGGTGAAAAAACGGGTGGCCACCACGGCGGCGAAGCAGTACCAAGGAAAACCCATCTCATTGAACTTCCAGGATATTCCTGTTCGTACCGTGTTGCAGATCATCGCCGATTTCAACAATCTGAACCTGGTGACCACGGACTCGGTCTCCGGCAACATCACGCTGCGTCTCGATGGCGTGCCCTGGGAGCAGGCGCTGGACATCATCCTCAAGGTCAGAGGGCTGGACAAACGGCTGGACAACAACATCCTACTGGTGGCACCGGCGGACGAGATTGCCGCTCGCGAGAAACAGCAGATGGAGAGTCGTAACCAGGTGGCGGATCTTGCTCCCCTCTACACCGAGTATCTGCAGATCAACTATGCCAAGGCATCGGAAGTGGCGGCCCTGCTCTCCTCCGAGAGTACCAAGCTGCTCTCCCCCAGAGGGGCGGTCAGCGTGGATGAACGTACCAACGTGCTGGTGGTCAAGGACACGGCGGATGTCATCAGCAACGTCAAGCGGATGCTGGATATCCTCGATATCCCGGTCAAGCAGGTGGTGATCGAGGCGCGCATGGTGACCATTGATGATGGTTTCGATGAGGCACTGGGGGTGCGCTGGGGTGTGACCAAGACAGACGGTCATGGCAACGGCACCTCGGGCACCATAGAGGGTAATGATGGCGCCGGAAACAATGATGGCAGTTCCACCATCACTCGCCCCAACGTAGAAGACAGACTCAACGTCAACCTGCCGGTGACCAACGCGGCCGGCACCCTGGCGTTCCAGGTTGCCCGTCTTGCCAATGGCACCCTTTTGGATCTTGAGCTCTCGGCGCTGGAAAAGGAGAGCAAGGCCGAGATCATCGCCAGTCCGCGTGTCACCACGGCCAACCAGAAGCCGGCCCTGATCGAGCAGGGGACCGAGATCCCCTATGTGGAGTCCTCTTCGAGCGGGGCGACCTCGGTCACCTTCAAGAAGGCGGTGCTGAGCCTCAAGGTCACACCGCAGATCACCCCGGACAACAGGGTGATCCTGGACTTGACCGTGACTCAGGATACCAAGGGTGAAACCGTGCCGACCGGGACCGGGGATGCGGTGTCCATCAACGCCCAGTCCATCACCACCCAGGTGTTGGTCAACAACGGTGAAACTCTGGTGCTTGGCGGCATCTATCAACAGACCATCAAGAGCGATGTCAGCAAGGTGCCGCTGCTGGGGGATATCCCCGGGTTGGGCTATCTGTTCAAGAAAACCACCAGTGAAAACAAGAAGCGTGAACTGCTGATCTTCGTGACCCCGAGGATAGTGACCGACGCCCTCTGAAAACTTTACTTGTGAGAGTAAAACACATATAACCTTACGCCCCGATGAGGCTGGGGCGTAAGGGCTGCGGTTGCTAGTCCTGGTTTCTACTGAGATAATCCCCCTCCTGATCCATCGCAAGATAAGGTTCATAGGTACCCCGGTCGAGTGTTTACCGGGGCCATACAGTTTGTAATTACTAACGAAAAGACATGGCTGAGAAACGCAATATTTTCCTGATAGGTCCCATGGGTGCGGGCAAGAGCACCATAGGTAGACATCTGGCAGAACAACTGCACATGGAGTTTTTCGACTCAGATCATGAGATTGAGCGCCGCAGTGGTGCCGATATCGGCTGGGTGTTCGATGTTGAAGGCGAAGAAGGCTTCCGGATCCGCGAAGAGAAGGTGATCGGTGAGCTCGCCGAACAGCAGGGTATCGTGCTGGCAACGGGTGGCGGTGCCATCAAGAGCCGTGAAACCCGCAACAAACTCTCCGCACGCGGCATCGTGGTCTACCTCGAAACCACCATTGAAAAGCAATTGGCGCGAACCCAGAGAGACAAGCGTCGTCCCTTGCTGCAAACCGAAGAGCCGCCCCGTGAAGTGCTTGAGCGTCTTGCACAAGAGCGCAACGCCCTGTACGAAGAGGTTGCCGATTTTGTCATCCAGACGGATGACCAGAGTGCCAAAGTTGTCGCTAATCAAATCGTCAAGTTGATTGGTATGTAATTCATTAGAGGACGTCCATGGAAAGGTTGAAGGTCGAACTGGGTGAACGCAGCTACCCGATAGAGATAGCTGCCGGTCTGCTGCAACGCCCCGAGGTACTGGCGCAGACGATCAAGGGCAAGCGGGTCATGATAGTGACCAATACCGTGGTCGCGCCCTTGTATCTTGAACAGATCATTCAGTTGCTGTCCGGTTTTCAGGTGGAACACCTGATCCTGCCCGATGGCGAGGCCTACAAAACCCTGGCGACCTTCGAGCGGATCATGTCTGCTCTGCTGGAAACCAGCCATGGTCGTGATACTACTCTGATCGCTCTGGGGGGCGGTGTGATAGGCGATGTTGTCGGCTTTGCTGCGGCAAGCTACCAACGAGGTATTCCGTTTATTCAGGTGCCTACCACGCTGCTCTCCCAGGTTGACTCTTCCGTCGGCGGCAAGACCGCCGTCAACCATCCTCTCGGAAAGAACATGGTGGGTGCCTTCTATCAGCCCAAGCATGTGATCATCGATACCGACTGCCTCAAGACCCTGCCTGCCCGGGAATTTGCCGCCGGCATGGCCGAGGTGATCAAATACGGCATCATCTGGGATGCCGCCTTCTTCTCCTGGCTTGAAACCAACATGACCCGCCTGCAGCGCCTCGACGGTGATGCACTCTCCTATGCCATTCGCCGCTGCTGCGAGATCAAGGCCGATGTGGTCGGTCAGGACGAGACCGAGCACGGTGTGCGCGCCTTGCTGAACTTGGGACATACCTTCGGCCATGCCATCGAGGCGGAGAAGGGTTATGGCAACTGGCTGCACGGTGAAGCCGTGGCGGCGGGAACCATGCTGGCAGCCGAGACGGCCCTGGCCCGTGGCGACATGACGGCGCAAGAGGTGGCGCGAGTCCGCGATCTGCTGTTGGCCGCCGATTTGCCGGTCAAGGCACCGTCCGATATGGATTTTGCCGCCTTCATTCGCCATATGCGCCGTGACAAGAAGGTGCTGGAAGGCAAACTGAGGCTGGTGCTGCCGATCGGGATCGGACAGGCCCAGGTCGTGGCCGATGTGACAGACGAGCAATTGATGGCGGTGATCGAGTCTGGTCGTGACCACTAATAAATTGCTCAAACTGCCTTCTCAGCGGCAGTTGGTTGACCGGCTGCTGCACCTGATCGAGTTCAACCACCCCTTTGTTTTTCTCTCCGGCAAGCCAGGCAGTGGCCGTGGCACACTGTGCGAGTCGCTGCTTGCCCAACTGCCCGATGCGGTGCGGGTGGCCAGCCTCATCGGCAGCCCGTCCATGAAGATGGCGGATGTGCGCCAGCTGCTGTTGCAGCAGGTGGTGGCACGTCCCCTGTTCAACGCGCAGGATGCCCTGGCGGACAGCTTCTTTCGCATGGTGGGTGACAAGCCTGCCAGACTGCTGCTCATCATCGAACGTGCCGATACCTTGCCTGCCGAGCTGGTGGGGGAGTTGTGGGCGCTCTGTCGTCACAACGATACCCTGGCATCTCCTCATAAACTGGCCATCCTGCTCTCGGGTGATGACGCCTGGTGTCGTAACCAGAAGGCGCTCCTCAAGGGACGAGCCATGCCAGCCCTCGAGCTGGAAGTCGCGCCACTGAGCGCTCCTGAGCAACGTATCTTCTTGTATGAGAAGGCCAAAGAGCTCAAGATCCCGACAGCCCTCTTGCCCAAGCCGAAAGTGGAAGAGATCCTGAATGGGGCGGGCGGACATCCGTCAGCCATCATGCAGTTACTGGAGGATACCATGACCGACAGAAGGCCCAAGAAACGTCAGGCCGAGTTGCCCGTCAAGAAGATAGCGATCGTGCTTGCCCTGGTGGCGGGCGGGTTGCTGGCCCTGAGCTATCTGCCCCTGTTCGACAGTGCAGGCCAGGACCCCGCCCAGGCACCGTCCCAGGGGACGGCGTTGCCCGATCCCGTCTCAAGCGATCCTGTGAACGTCGGTGCGGCGAGCGGGGCCTTGAATACTCAGGCGAGCAGTGGCGCCGCTGCCATCCCGTCAGGGAATCAGGTTGCCCGCGATTGGCAGTCCGATGCCAAGCCCTTGCCCAAGAAGGTCGAGAGCGAGACGGTCACCACGGAGTCAACCAACTATGAGGGGCGTCGAGTCGTCATCTCCGACGAAGTGGTCGAGAAATTGATGAACCAGCCGAACGTCAGCGGCGCCTTGCCCACGGCCGTGGTGGATGAGCTGGTGGGGAGTGGTTCCCGTGCGGTCCCGACCGGAACGACGGCCCAGGTCAAGAATCCGGCCCCGAACAGTGTCCCGGCCCGGACAGAGGCTCAACCGGCCAGTGGCGCGCAGACAGCGCCGGTCGCGGCCCCAGCGGCCAAGGTGGCGTTGACGCCGGTGGCGACTCTCAACAAGAAGCCGAAGAATCACTACAGCATCCAGTTGATGGGGGCGAGCAACACCAAGGCGGTAGACAGCTTTGTGGCCGAGCATGGCTTGGCGGGCAAGGTGTGGGTTTACAAGACCCGTTTCCGTGGCAGTCCCTGGTATGTGGTGGTGCAGGGAGACTACGCCAGCAGTGCCCAGGCCAAGGCGGCCATTCGCAAGCTGTCGCCTGCCTTGCTCAAGGGACAACCCTGGCCCAAGTCATTCGCCCAGATACAAAAAGAATTGAAGCAATAGCCAGCCACCCGAGGAAGGGGGTAGAATCACCCCCCTTTTTTGGGCATAGCCTTGTCAACACCGGACTTCCATGAAAAAAACACGCGCGTTTTTAAAATGGGCCGGGGGAAAATACTCCCTGGTCGAAGAGATCGCCGAGCGTTTGCCGGCCGGGCGTGTGTTGCTGGAGCCCTTCGTCGGGGCGGGATCCGTGTTTCTCAACACGGATTACGACGCCTATGTGCTCAACGACATCAATCCGGATCTCATTGGCCTCTACAACCACCTCAAGCAGCAGCCGGACAGCTTCATCAGCGAGGCCCGCAAGCTGTTCGTGGCCGAGCACAACCACAAGACCGCCTATTATCGGCTGCGTACCCAGTTCAACCAGACCGCTGCCGGGTTTGAACGGGCTCAGTTGTTCCTGTTTTTGAATCGCCATGGTTTCAACGGCTTGTGCCGTTACAACAAGAAGGGGGGGTTCAACGTTCCCTTCGGTTCCTACAAGAAACCCTACTTCCCGGAGAAAGAGCTGTGGGCGTTTGCCGAGAAGGCGCAGAAGGCGACGTTCATCTGCGAAAGCTATGCCGACGCCATGGCCCGTGCAGAGGAAGACTGGGTGATCTACTGCGATCCGCCCTATGCCCCCCTCTCCACCACGGCGAGTTTCACCACCTATTCGGCAGGCGGTTTCACCCTGGACGATCAGGCGCTGCTGGCCAGGCTGGCTCGCCACACCGCCGCCCATAAAGGGGTGCCCGTGCTCATCAGCAACCATGACATCGAGTTGACCCGCGAGCTTTATCGTGGCGCCCGGCTCGACGAGATCCTGGTCAAGCGTACCATCAGCCGCAACGGCGGTGGTCGCAACAAGGTGGCCGAGCTGCTGGCGCTCTATCCGCCCGGCATCGAGCCCGAACAGGGCTATTATCCCGGTGAGGCGGAGCTGGTTGCCGTCGGCTGAGTGAACAACGGTCCCTGAGGGGGCCGTTGTCATTTCTGATGCTGCCGCTGGTATTCCGTGAGCCGCGCCTGGCATCGTGTGCCAGCCATGGTGCCGGAGCGGCGTGTTCTGTAGATGCGGGTCGTTTTCATCGCCCTTTTGCGATAAAATTGCGCCGTTTTTTCTGCCACGCTGCCAATGGATGACGCTGATGAAAGACTTTCTGATTGCCCCCTCTATCCTCTCCGCCGACTTTGCCCGTCTGGGTGAGGATGTGGCCAAGGTGCTGGCCGCCGGGGCCGACGTGGTCCATTTCGATGTGATGGACAACCATTATGTCCCCAACCTGACCATAGGCCCCATGGTCTGTCAGGCGCTGCGCGATTACGGTATCGAAGCGCTCATCGACGTGCACCTGATGGTCAAGCCGGTGGATCGCATCGTGCCTGATTTTGCCAAGGCAGGTGCCAGCCTGATCACCTTCCACCCGGAAGCCTCCGATCACGTGGATCGCACCCTGGGCCTCATCAAGGAGCAGGGTTGCCAGGCTGGTCTGGTGCTGAACCCCGCGACCCCGCTCACCTGCCTGGAGTACGTAATGGACAAGCTGGACGTGATCCTGCTGATGTCGGTCAACCCGGGTTTTGGCGGTCAGAGCTTCATCCCCGGCACCCTCGACAAGCTGCGCCAGGTGCGTCGCCTGATCGACGAGAGCGGCCGCGACATTCGCCTGGAAATCGATGGCGGCGTCAAGGTCGACAACATTCGCGAGATTGCCGAGGCGGGTGCCGACATGTTCGTGGCGGGCTCTGCCATCTTCGGCAAGCCGGATTACAAGGCGGTGATCGACCAGATGCGCGCGGAGCTTGCCCATGTCCGTCGCTGATCGCCCCTTTGACCTGGTGCTGTTCGATCTGGATGGCACCCTGATTGACAGCGCCCCGCAACTGGCGCTGGCGGTCAACCGTACCCTGGCGGAGCTGGGGTTGGCCGAGGCCGACGAGTCCGTGGTGCGTACCTGGGTCGGCAACGGCGCCGACAAGCTGATCCAGCGGGCTCTCGATTACCGCGACGCCCCGGAGCAGTTTGCCAAGGCCCGCCCCCTGTTCGACCGTCACTATCAGGCCTGTCTGCTGGAAGGCCTGGCCATGTATGACGGAGTGGCCCGGAGCCTGCGCCGTCTGCAGGGGCTGGGTTACCAGCAGGCCGTGGTGACCAACAAACCGAGTCACTTCGTGCAGCCCATTCTGGAGGCCCTCGGCATCAGCGACTGTTTCGCACTCTGGCTCGGGGGCAACTGCGTACCCGTCAAGAAGCCAAGCCCGGAGCCGCTGTTGCACGCCTGCCACGAGCTGGGTGTCAGCCCGTCCCGCACCCTGATGGTGGGGGATTCCGAAAATGACGTACTGGCCGCCCAGGCCGCCGGCATGAAGGTGGTGGGGCTCACCTATGGCTACAACTATGGCCGCCCTATCGCAGACTCGCGCCCCGACTGGGTTTGCGAGCAGTTTGCCGAACTCGACGCCCTGCTGGTCTGATCCCGACCGGGCTGGCGGATAACAAGGATTACTACTCTGATGACTAAACCAATCGTATTGAGCGGTGCCCAACCCTCGGGCCAGCTGACCATCGGCAACTACATGGGAGCCCTGCGTCAGTGGGTCAGCATGCAGGATGACTTCGACTGCCTCTATTGCATCGTCGATCTGCACGCCATCACCACCCGCCAGGATCCGGCCGCCTTGCGCAAGGCGTGCCTCGACGCCGCCGCCCTCTATCTGGCGGTGGGCATTGACCCGGCCAAGAGCACCGTCTTCATCCAGTCCCACGTGCCCCAGCACGCCGAGCTCGGCTGGATCCTGAACTGCTACACCCAGATGGGCGAGCTGTCGCGCATGACCCAGTTCAAGGACAAGTCCGCCCGTTTCGAGAACAACGTCAACGTCGGCCTGTTCGGTTATCCGGTGCTGATGGCGGCCGACATTCTGCTTTATCAGGCCAATCAGGTGCCAGTTGGCAATGACCAGAAGCAGCATCTGGAGCTGACCCGCGACATCTGCACCCGCTTCAACAACCTCTATGGTGAAGTCTTCACCCTGCCGGAACCCTTCATTCCGACCGAAGGGGCCCGGGTGATGAGCCTGCAGGACCCGACCAAGAAGATGTCCAAGTCCGACGACAACGAGGCCAACTTCATCGGCTTGCTGGAAGATCCCAAGCAGATCGTCAAGAAGATCAAGCGGGCGATGACCGACTCCGACGAGCCGGCCGTGGTGCGTTTCGATCCCGAAAACAAGCCGGGGGTCTCCAATCTGCTGACCCTGATGTCCGGTGTGACCGGCCGCTCCATCCCGGAGCTGGAGCAGCACTTCGAAGGCAAGATGTACGGCCACCTCAAGAGTGAAACGGCCGATGCCGTGGTCGCCTTGCTGGAACCCATCCAGGCGCGCTTCCGCGAGCTGCGTCAGGATGAGGCCCATCTGCAGGCCATTTTGGCGGCTGGCGCACAAAAGGCGCGTGAAAGGGCTGAAAAAACCCTGATCAGCGTATATGATGTCGTCGGCTTCGTTCCTCGAGCCTGACATACTGGGAAGGTGTAGTAGAAGAGAGCTGGGTGGATGCCTGGCTTTCTTTGTTTTACACCTTCCGGTTTGTCGCAACCTCCCCCAATGTCAAACACGGGCTTTGCCCCAAGAGAAAGCATGTCTGTCGAATCACAAACCCTGAGTGAAGAGTTGGGTGACAAGGGTCACTGGCTGCGCAAGTTTCGCAAGGCCAAGAGCCTCAATACCTTGCAGTTGATGGTCTCCAACGCCATCGACAAGCACCACAAGACCCCGGCCATCGCGGCTGCCATCTATCTGGCCGAGTGCCAGCGGGAACGGGAACTGGAACAGGGCCGTTATCTGGACCGCTGAGGTCCGTTGCCAGCCCTTGCCAAGGTGACTCCTTCCCATCTGCCTGTCACGTCCTGTGCCCTTTTCCCGGTCGCCTCCCGTCTCTTTTACCTTGCCATCCTGACATGGAGTGGTTGATGCTGCCCGGTCGGGGACAGGCCCACCGCCGGGTGGGGTCGACAGGCCTGGATCGCCATTGAAGAGCGGACAGGCTGCACAGCAGGTGAGGTGATCGCCGGTTTATTAACGCAAAGAGACATGCCAGAATGCGCGGCGTTTGTCTGCCCGCGCTCGCAACGGGTTGTCCGATCACCGTCTCTGTCTTATTCCCAGGGTTTTTGCATGCTGCTACTCATCGACAACTACGACTCCTTTACCTGGAACCTGGTGCAATACTTCGGCGCTCTGGGGCAAGAGGTGGTGGTCAGGCGCAACGATGAGCTGAGCCTGGAGGAGATAGCCCGGCTTGCACCCCGCCATCTGGTGATCTCTCCCGGCCCCTGCACGCCAAACGAGGCGGGCATCTCTTTGGCCGCCATCTCCCGTTTTGCCGGCGAGATCCCCATCCTCGGCGTCTGTCTCGGCCATCAGTCGCTGGCACAGGCCTTTGGTGCCCGGGTGGTGCGTGCCCGTCAGGTGATGCACGGCAAGACTTCTCTCATCCGTCACAAAGGGGAGGGGGTATTCAAGGGGCTCAACAACCCGCTGCGGGTGACCCGCTATCATTCTCTGGTGGTGGAGGCGGCGTCGCTGCCCGACTGTTTTGAGGTCACCGCCTGGAGCGAACATGCCGACGGCAGCCAGGACGAGATCATGGGGCTGCGGCATAAAACACTGGCGCTGGAGGGAGTGCAGTTCCATCCGGAAAGCATCTTGAGCGAACAGGGGCACCAGTTGCTGGCCAACTTTTTGGCCGTTTCCTGAAAAAATTGCGATGTCTGTCTCAAAACCGTCATGAGGCAAAAAAAAATTTCCCTGAGACTTTATTCACCCTCCTCCCTGTCCAAATTATCTCTTGCCAACACCCCCTGAGCCGTTATGCAATGCGGTTGCCTAAAATCTCAAAGGCAATCGAACATTGTTCCTTATAGGCGGTTAAGTTACAGACTTTTTACTTTTTTTCTGTGATAATTCCGCCACGTTTACACGGATTTAACTTTTGGGCGGTGGATTATTCTGCCGCGAGATAGCAGGAGAGCAATATGTCAGAGTTGTTGGCAGTGACACGTGAAGTGTTTGATGAAGTGATGGTTCCCAACTATGCGCCGGCCAAAATCATCCCGGTGCGCGGCGAGGGGTCACGTGTCTGGGATCAGGAAGGCCGCGAGTATGTGGATTTCGCGGGCGGGATCGCGGTCAATGGCCTGGGCCATTGCCATCCCAAACTGGTCGAGGCCCTGAAATCCCAGGGTGAGAAGCTGTGGCACCTCTCCAACGTGATGACCAACGAGCCGGCCCTGCGCCTGGCCAAGAAACTGGTCGCCGCCACCTTCGCCGAGAAGGTCTATTTCTGCAACTCCGGTGCCGAAGCGAACGAAGCGGCCCTCAAGCTGGCCCGCCGCTACGCCATCGAGAAGTTCGGGGCCCACAAGACCCAGATCATCGCCTTCCACCAGGGCTTCCACGGCCGTACCTTCTTTACCGTCAGCGTCGGCGGCCAGGCTGCCTACTCCGATGGCTTCGGTCCCAAGCCTGCCGACATCACCCACGTTGCCTACAACAACCTGGAGGAGCTGGCTGCCGTCATCTCCGACAACACCTGCGCCGTGGTGATGGAGCCGCTGCAGGGCGAGGGTGGCATCATCAGCCCCACCGACGAGTTTGCCAAGGGGGTGCGCGAGCTGTGCGACAAGCACAACGCCCTGCTGGTTTATGACGAGGTGCAATCCGGTGTCGGTCGTACCGGCGAGCTGTTTGCCTATATGGGCCTGGGCATCACCCCGGACATCCTCACCAGCGCCAAGGCGCTGGGCGGCGGCTTCCCCATCGGGGCCATGCTGACCACCACCGAGATCGCCTCCCACCTGAAAGTGGGCACTCACGGCTCCACCTACGGCGGCAACCCGCTGGCGTGTGCCGTGGCCGAGGCGGTGATCGACGTGGTCAACACCCCGGAAGTGCTGAGCGGCATCAAGCAGCGCGAGCAGCTGTTCCGCGAAGGGCTGGAAGCCATCAACGCCAAGTACCACTGCTTCAGCGAAGTGCGCGGCAAGGGCCTGCTGCTGGGCGCCGTGCTCAACGATGACTTCAAGGGCCGCTCTCGCGACTTCCTGCTCGCCTCCATCGATCAGGGCCTGATGGCGCTGGTCGCCGGTACCAACGTGGTGCGTTTTGCCCCCTCCCTGGTGATCCCGGAAGCGGACATCAAGGAAGGGCTGGCACGGTTCGAGAAAGCGGTCGCTCAGGTGGTCAACGCCTGATCCAAATTGAGGTGGGGAGCCCTCCCGGCAGGAGCCGGGACCCCACCTGTCGTCAATGAAAGGGAGTTGTCATTTATGTTGGTTATCCGTCCTATCGAGCAGCGCGACTTCGCCGGCCTCAAGACCTGTGCCATCGAATCCGGCACCGGCATGACATCCTTGCCGGTCAACGACGAGCTGCTGCAACGCAAGATCGATGCCTCGACCCAGACCTTCCTGGACAAGCCCGCCGGCAAGGGCGAGTGCCTCTATTTCTTCGTGGCCGAGGATCTGGAGAGCGGGGAGATGGTCGGTACCTGCGCCATCGACGCGGCGGTCGGCCTGTCCCAGGCGTTCTACAACTATCACATCGGCAAGGTGGTGCACTCCTCCCCCAAGCTCGGCATCTACAATGTCGTGGAAACCCTCACCCTCTCCAACGACTACACCGGCAATTCCGAGCTCTGCACCCTGTTTCTGCGTGAATGCGCCCGCGAGGGGCTCAACGGTCGTCTGCTCTCCAAGCACCGTTTCCTGTTCATGGCCGAACACCCCGAGCTGTTTGACAGTACCGTCTTTGCCGAGATGCGTGGTGTCTCCGATGGCAACGGCCACAGCCCCTTCTACGAGTGGCTGCAAAAACATTTCTTCTCGATGGATTTTCCCACCGTCGACTATCTGACCGGCATCGGCAAGAAGCGCTTCATCGCCGAGCTGATGCCCAAGTACCCCATCTATGTCAATCTGCTGAGCAACGAGGCGCGCGCCGTCATCGGCAAGACCCACGAAAAGACCCGGCCTGCCCTCAAGATGCTGCAGGATGAGGGGTTCGTGAATCGCGGTTATGTCGACATCTTCGACGCCGGCCCCACCGTCGAATGCGAGGTGAAGAACATTCGCAGCGTGCGCCGCAGCCAGAAGCTGGCGGTGCTGGTGGGTGAGCCCATCGGCGGCCATACCTACCTCATCTGCAACACCAGGTTCGAGCAATACCGCGCCTGCTACGGCAACATCCGGGTCGATCTGAACAAGCACGAAGCCATCATTCCGCCCAAGATGGCGGCCGCCCTCAAGGTGGAAAATGGCGACATGGTGCGCGTCGTCGATCTGGATTGACCCGCCCCGCAGCACAGCATTGAGACAGGCTGCCGAGGCGGCCTGCGTACCCACAGGGAGTGAATTGATGATGTCTTTAGTCCAGTTTATCGATGGCCAGTGGCTGGCCGGTGAAGGCAAGCCGTTCGAATCCATCGACCCGGCCAAAAACGAGGTGATCTGGCGTGGTGAGGCGGCAAGCCAGTCCCAGGTGGATGCGGCCGTCAAGGCGGCCCGCACGGCCTTCTACCATTGGTCCGATCTGGCCCTTGAAGAGCGGCTTGCCATCGTGCGCCGCTATGCCGACCTGCTCGGCGAGCACAAGGAGGCGCTGGCCCTGACCATCGCCCGTGAAACCGGCAAGCCGCTGTGGGAGACCCGCACCGAAGTGGCGGCCATGCAGGGCAAGATTGCCATCTCCATCCGCGCCCATGACGAGCGCACCGGCACGGTGGAAAACCCCATGCCGGGCGCCAAGGCGTTCGTGCGCCACAAGCCCCATGGCGTCGTGGCCGTGTTCGGCCCCTACAACTTCCCGGGCCACCTGCCCAACGGCCACATTGTGCCAGCGCTCATCGCCGGCAATGCGGTCGTGTTCAAGCCTTCCGAGCTGACCCCCATGGTGGCTGAAGCCATGGTCAAGGTGTGGCAGGAGGCGGGGCTGCCCAAGGGGGTGCTCAACCTGGTGCAGGGGGAGGTCGACACCGGCAAGGCGCTGGCCGGCAATCCGGACATCGACGGCCTCTTCTTCACCGGCTCCTCCCGTACCGGCCACTTCC
Source organism: Aeromonas sp. LsrichE-8G (assembly GCF_022869435.1). Taxonomy (NCBI): domain Bacteria; kingdom Pseudomonadati; phylum Pseudomonadota; class Gammaproteobacteria; order Aeromonadales; family Aeromonadaceae; genus Aeromonas; species Aeromonas sp. LsrichE-8G. Next base: position 9,036 of record NZ_JALIHH010000064.1, on the reverse strand, counting down.
TGCATCAGCAGTTTGCCGGCCAGCCGGGCAAGATCCTGGCACTGGAGATGGGTGGTAACAACCCGCTGATCGTGAAAGACGTGAGCGACATCGACGGCGCCGTCCATGCCATCGTGCAGTCCGCCTTCATTACCTCCGGCCAGCGCTGCACCTGCTCGCGCCGCCTGTTTGTCGAGCGCGGCGCCCAGGGCGATGCCCTGGTCAAGCGGCTGGTGGAGGTGGTCGGCCAGATCAAGGTCGGCCTCTATGACGCCGCCGAGCAGCCGTTCATGGGCGCCATGATCAGCGAGAAGGCCGCACTGGGCATGGTCGAGGCGCAAGCAAACCTGCAGCGCCTCGGTGGTGAAAGCCTGCTTGCCCTCAAGCACCTGGAAGCGGGCACAGGCTTTGTCTCCCCGGGCATCATAGACGTGACCGCGGTCAGCGCGCTGCCGGATGAAGAGTACTTCGGCCCGCTGCTGCAGCTCATTCGCTACGACGACTTCGATGCGGCCATCGAGAAGGCGAACGCCACCAGTTTCGGTCTCTCGGCCGGCCTGCTCGGTGACAATGAAGCGGACTGGAACCACTTCTTCAAGCGGATCCGTGCCGGTATCGTCAACTGGAACAAGCCCATCACCGGCGCCTCCAGTGCCGCCCCCTTTGGCGGCATCGGTGCCTCCGGCAACCACAGGGCGAGCGCCTACTACGCCGCCGACTACTGTGCTTACCCGGTCGCCTCCGTCGAAGACAGCAAGGCTGCTATGCCGGATCAGCTGTCTCCCGGTCTGACCTTCTGATAACAAGAAAATAAAAGAGGGGTACTGAACAGGTGCCCCTGTCTGTACCCGCAATCAAAGGAAAGAGAGATGCAAAAGGATATCGACACCCTGTTTGGCCATCTGTGGGACAACTACATTCAGGTCACCCCCAGTGCTCACAAGGTTCATCAACTGCTGGGCGGCGGTGCCCCCATCATCAACGATCACGTGGCGTTTCGGACCTACAACCTGCCCAAGCTTGGTCTCGAGAAACTGGCGGCCCACTTCCGCGCCCTGGGGTACGAAGAGAAGGGCGAGTATGTGTTCAAGGCCAAGAAGCTCTATGCCAAACACTTCGAGCATAAAGATCCTGATGCGCCCAAGGTGTTCATCAGCGAGCTGAAGGTGGAAGAGCTCTCCGAAGTTGCCCAGGCCATCATCCACAAGCTGGTGGATCAGGTACCCGATCACCTCACCGACACCCCGGCCTTCCTCTACGCCGGCGCGCCCTGGCAGGTCTCTCACACCGACTACCAGACCCTGCTGGCAGAGAGCGAGTATGCCGCCTGGATGGCCGCCTGGGGTTATCGTGCCAACCACTTCACCGTCAACATCAACCGCCTGAAGGACTTCGACACCATCCAGCAGGTGAATGCGGCGCTCAAGGCGGCAGGCTTCGTGCTCAACACCGTTGGCGGCGAGGTGAAGGGCGATCCCGAGGTTATGCTGGAGCAATCCTCCACCATGGCAGACAAGGCCGAGGTGCCCTTCAGCGACGGCGTGCGCACCATCCCGAGCTGCTTCTACGAGTTTGCCCTGCGCTACCCGCAGGCCGACGGCGTGCTCTACCCTGGCTTCGTCGAAGCGTCGGCCGACAAGATCTTCGAATCCACCAACGCCATGTAATGGCCGCCATGAAAACAACGCCCCGCCTGGGGCGTTTTTTTATGGATTTACGCCGACCTGACACCTCTTTACCTCCCCTTAACCCATCAGTTCGCGGCGATTCGCTAGCATGATACCGCCCGCTGCCGTGGGCCATCGCCGCACCGTGCCGGTGTATGCCACCCGTTTTGGAGTCATGCCATGAAGATTGTTCTGCCTTTGCTGTTTTCCCTCACTACTCTGACCGCCGCAGCGGGCGATCAGGGCAGCCGTACCCCGCCCAAGCCTCCGCACGAGCTGTCGGTCGAGATGAAAGCGGCGTTTGAGAACTGCAAGGAGCATGGCAAACCGGGGGAGTCGGAATTTGACAACTGCATGTCAGATCTGGAATTTGAGCGGCCGGACGGCCCGGTACCGGCAGGTGGGAAGGAGGGGGAGAATGAGGCCGAGTAAGCTGGTGCGGGCCCGTCGGTTAGGATGGTCCCGCACCGCTCACACCCGTTGCAGCGTCCCTTCGGTGGCCAGCAAGGTGGTCATGCCGGCGGCCTTGCCCGCCTGAATGCCTATCCGGGTGTCTTCAAACACCAGGCAGTTGGCCGGGTTGGCGCCGAGCTGCTCGGCCACTTTCAGGAAGGTGTCCGGGTGGGGCTTGTGATTGACCACATCATCGGCACTCACCAGCACGGAGATGAAGGCATCGAGCCCGGTCTGACGCAGGATGTGCGCCGCATGTTCCCGGGTTGAGCCGGTACCTATGCCCATGGGCACCTTGTCGTGGTACTGCCTGACCAGCTCCCACATGGCGGGAAACACCCGGACGTCGTCGATCCGTGCCAGGTAGAGGGCGACCTTGCGCCGGGCAAAGGCTTCCACGTCGATGGTCATCCCGTGCCGCTCTGCCAGCATGGTCACTATCTTGCGGGTGGGGATGCCGCCGTACTCGTTGAGCTGTGCCCGATCAAACGGCAGGCCGAACTCGGCACTGGTGATTTCCCAGGCATCCAGGTGCAGAGGCATGGAGTCCACCAGGGTGCCATCCATGTCGAAGATCAGGGCGTCGTACTCGTCGAATCGGGGCTGTTCACTCTGGTGATGATCGCAGGGGGATGACTGGGGCATGGGGGCGTCCTCTTCGGCAAAGACTCACCCTAGCAGATCCAGCGCGCAGATGTCGCGACCTTCATCATGGTTGGCAGTGGTTTTGACCATCGGCTAATGATTTATGAGACAATAATGTGCCTTGCACCCCCTGTGCCGATATCTCACATGAGCGAGCCTGCCTATGTCCCCCAAAACCGTCTTCTCGAGCGTGGCCCTGGTGATCGCCCTGGGCTCACTGGAAAAGAGCATCGTCACCACGCCCTTGCCCATCATAGGGGTTGAGCTGAACGCCGGTGCCGCCCTCACCTGGGTAGTGACCGCCTATCTGCTGGCGGCCACTGCGGCCCTGCCCATCTATGGCAAGTTGAGCGACATGTTCGGCCGGGTACGCATGCTCAACATCGGTATCGGCCTGTTTCTGGCTGGATCAGTGGCCTGCGCCCTGGCCCAGGATCTGCCAACCCTGCTGGCCGCCCGCGTACTGCAAGGGTTGGGGGGCGGGGGGCGGGGGGCTGATCGCGCTCGCCTTCACCGTCATCGCCGACTGTATTCCGCCACGGGAGGTGGGCAAGTATCAGGGGTATATCTCGGCGGTCTATGCGGTCTCCAGCATCGCAGGCCCGCTGCTCGGTGGCTATTTTACCGAGCAGCTCAGCTGGCGCTGGATCTTCTGGATCAATCTGCCTCTCGGTGCCATCGCCCTCTGGCTGGTGAACCGCAATCTGGGTCACCTCAATGTGCGTCGCCACAGCCGCTTCGACTGGAAGGGAGCGGCACTGCTCATTACGGTCACCACCCTCACCCTGTTGCTGCTCTCGCCGGAAGCGGCCTTGCCCGCCGTCTGGCTCGCGGCTGCGCTGGGGGTTGCCCTGTTGCTGCTCGTCCTGGCTGAGCGGCGTGCGCACGACCCCATACTGCCAGCCCACCTGGTGCGCCTGCCGGGTTATCTGGTGAGCGTGCTGCTGGCGCTGGCCTCGCAGTTGCTGATGTTTGCCGTGCTGGTCTACCTGCCGTTGCAGATGCAGTGGCAAAAGGGGATGAGCGCCAGTGACAGTGGCGAGATCATGGTGATCTTCATGGTCTGCATCACGGCGGGGGCCTTCGTCGGCGGCAAGCTCATCGGTCGCACCGGTCACTACAAGCGTTTCGTGGTGGCAGGTTTTGCCCTGGCAGCGCTGGCCCTGTGGCAGATCCACTTCGACGTCTGGGCCAGACTGGGACTGGGGTTTGCCGGATTGGGGCTGGGTCTGGTGCTGCCGGCCCTCTCTGTGGTGGTGCAAAATGCCCTGCCGCGGGAAGATCGCGGCATCGGCATGTCCCTGTTCAACTTCGGCCGGGAGCTGGGTGGGGCGGTCGGTGTCGCCATCTGCGCCGTGTTGTTCCATGCCGCCCTGCCGGCAGGCAGCAGCCCCAATCTGGCCAGCCTGAGCCCGGCCGAACTGGCACCCGGTTTCAGCGCCACCTATATCGGCATGGCGCTGATCGCCACCGCCGCCCTGCTGGTCACCTTGCTGGCATTGAAGCGCCACGAGCTGGCCAGCAAGCACGCCTGATGGTTGCTATCGGATACAAAGAGGGCTCCCCGCGGGGAGCCCTCTTCATGGGATCAGGCTGGTGCCTTTCCTTCCGTGTCGTGGCCTTGTGCCACTCAGCCCGCTCATCGAGCGTCGGGGCGGGAAGGTGACCTGACAGGCTCGGGTTGCTGGCGCTCGGCCTGTGCATCGAGTTCCTTGCCGAGGAAGTAGTTCAGGAAGGTGCGGATGACCGCGATGATGGCGAGGCGCACCAGCTCCTCCTTGCTCGGTGCCACCGTGGTGGCCAGGATGTCGGCGGCGAGCTGGAACTCCAGCGCCAGGATAAGCCAGCTGCCGAAGCAGAGGCGGATACGGGGAAAGCCGGGCTCGTGATCCCGCACTCTGGCCGCCAGCCAGAGGGTCTTGCCAAGGCCGATGACCACGCAGGCGATGGAGATGATCTCCAGCAGCAGCTGGAACAGCTCCACCCCGTGCATCATGCCCTCTTTCAGGCTCGCTATCTCGAACACTCGGGTTACCTCCATGATTCAAAAGAGACACTTTTAACACGGCTTGGGGGCCGGTTCCAACTCAGAGTCTTCTGAGCATCATGGCTATCTGGTCGATGAGCTGACGAGCGGCAGGGCTGATGGCCGCCAGTTGGAAGTAGCCATGAATGATGCCATGCTGCCGCTGGCAAGTGGCATCGACGCCAGCCTGCACCAGCTTGCCATACAGGGCTTCCCCTTCGTCGCGCAGCGGATCATATTCCGCCGTGACGATATGGGTCGGCGGTAATCCTGACAGGGCGGGATGGTGGAGCGGGCTGGCTTCGGGATGGCAGGGGGGCAGGCTGCCAAGGTAGGCGTGAAAACCGCTTGCGAGCATGTCCCGGGTGATGAGGTAGTCGTCACCGAGATCGCGGTAGCTTTGGCTCTCGCAGAGGGCATCCAGCATGGGATAGAGAAGCAGCAGGGCCTTGGGCAAGGGGGCGTTGGCAGCCTTGAGCCGCAAGGTGGTGATCAGGGCGAGATGACCCCCTGCGCTGTCGCCGGCAATGGCGAGACGTGCCGGATCCCCATGCCATTTCTCCACCTCGGCCATGATGGCCCGTGTGGCGGCCAGCGCATCGTCGTGAGCCGCAGGATAGGTGTGTTCCGGGGCGAGGCGGGTGTGTACGGCGAAGATCAGGGCGCTGGCCCGGTTGCACAGCATCCGCATCTGGCGATCGTGGGTCTCGAAATCCCCGCTGACAAAACAGCCGCCGTGAAAATAGATCAGCACCGGATATGCGGGGTCCGGTTTGTCTGCGGGCCGATAGCAGCGGATGGCGTGGTGATCGGCCTGCCACTCTTCGATGGCGCCCACCTCTTCCCGCTCACCGCCCAACAGGGCAGAGGCTAGGTAGCCGTCACGGCGCGCCTGCCAGCTCAGCTGGCTCGCCTTGGGACGACCTGCGGCGATGAAGTCTGCCACCATGGCTGCGATGGCCGGTTCGAGTTGTTTTTCCATAAGACACCAATGACTGTATATAAAAACAGTCATTGTGCGCTTTTGGCCTGTGAGCGCAACCGGCGTTAGCTGAGGCAGCTCACAAAATCAGGCCTCAATCAGCACGAATTCAATCACATAGAGGGGGGGCAGTGTGGGGTAGATATCGCGGATCACATCTTTAAGCTCGGGGAGGGTCATGTTCTCCTGACGGGCGTGCTCGTCGCTCAGCGCCTCAAAGGCGACCGCCTTGACCGAGATGACTTCAATGGTGCCAAAAGGCTGGTGTTCCGGGTTGGTGAACAGGGCCAGGCGCTGGCCGGGCCGCCAGTTTGCCTCGCTCTCGTCGCGGATGGTGATGGTCTTTCGGCCAGCCTGGATGTCGGCGACAAAGCGGCTGAAGAAGGTGAATGCCGGGTAGGCCGGGGTGTGCTGGGTCATGTCGTCTCCGAAGGGCAAGGGGTGAGAGGGCGGCTCAGGCCGCGGCGGGCCCATTTTAGGAGGGGCGGGGGGAGCGTGCAGCACTTTTTACCCCGACATGTGAAGGGCGACCGACTGCGTTCACGGACCGGTAAAATGGCCGCAACTGAACCTGAATGTGAGATGATGCGGTCTCCTCTTTCTTGATATGTAACAAATCAGGGGGGGCGGGCTCTGTGGTCTGATGGCGTCCGGGGCCGTGGTTGACGTTGAACAAAAGGAGCAAGTGTGAATTCCGAGTTGATCTGGGTGCTCAGCATGCTGGTGGGTGCCATTCTCCTGTTTATTACCAACAAGGTACGCATGGACGTGGTCGCCTTGTTGATCATCATCCTGTTCGTGTTGAGCGGCACCCTGACCCTGCCGCAGGCGCTGGCAGGATTCAGCGATCCCAACGTCATTCTGATTGCCGCCCTGTTCGTGGTGGGGGAGGGGCTGGTGCGTACCGGCATCGCCTATCAGGTGGGAGATGCCCTGGTGAAGGTGGCCGGCAGCAGCGAAACCCGCATGCTGGTGCTGCTGATGGTGGCGGTGGCGACCCTGGGGGCCGTGATGAGTTCGACCGGGGTGGTGGCCATCTTCATCCCCGTGGTGCTGAGCGTGGCGAACCGGATGGGGATCCCGGCGGGCAGACTGATGATGCCGCTCGGCTTTGCCGGCCTTATCAGCGGCATGATAACGCTGGTGGCAACCCCTCCCAACATGGTGGTGAACAGTGAACTGATGCGCCACGACATCCAGGGGTTCGGCTTCTTCGGCTTCACTCCCATGGGTGTCATCATTCTGGGGATGGGGATCCTCTACATGCTGCTGATGCGCAACCGTCTGGTGCGTGAAGGGGAAGAGGGCAAGGGCAAGCAGATGGGACGCAGCACCATGCGAGATCTCATCCGTGACTACCGGCTGGCCGGGCGAGCACGCCGACTGGCGATCCGGCCCGACTCCCCCCTGATCGGCCAGACCCTGGACGAGCTGCAATTGCGTGCCCGCTTCGGGGCCAACGTCATCGGGATGGAGCGCTGGCGCAAGTTCAGGCGGGTGATGGTCAGTGTCACCGGGGTGACCGAGTTCCAGGCCAAGGACGTGCTGCTCATCGACATGTCGGATCCCGAGGTGGATGTGCGGGAGTTTTGCAGCGAGGCGCGGCTCGAGCCCATGATATTGCGCGGGGAGTATTTCTCCGATCAGGCGCGGGAGGTGGGCATGGCGGAGGTCTCCCTCATCCCCGGCTCCCGGCTGCTCGGCAAGAGCATCCGCGAGGTGACCTTCCGTTCCCGTTACGGTCTGAGTGTGGTGGGGATCCGCCGGGATGGAGAGGCGCTGACCGGCAAGCTGGTGGACGAGGCGCTGCAGATGGGGGATACCCTGCTGGTGGTGGGGAACTGGAGCCTCATTCGTCAGTTGCAGACCCATCATCGCGATTTTCTGCTGCTGGGCCTGCCTGCGGAAGTGGACGAGATGGCGCCGGCCCGCAGCCAGGCCATCCACGCCCTGATTGCCCTCGGGGTCATGATAGTGCTGATGGTGACGGATCCCGTGCCCAACGTCATCGCGGCGCTCATCGCCTGCCTGCTGATGGGCAAGTTCCGCTGCATCGATCTGGAGAGTGCCTACAAGTCCATCCACTGGCCGACCTTGATCCTCATCGTGGGCATGTTGCCCTTTGCCCTTGCATTGCAGCAGACCGGCGGGGTGGATCTCATCGTCGGCGCGCTCATCTCGGCAGTGGGGGAGATGGGCCCCAGGGTGATGCTGGCCAGCCTCTTCGCGCTCTGTGCCGTCATCGGGCTCTTCATCTCCAACACGGCGACGGCGGTGCTGATGGCGCCCATCGCGCTGGGGACGGCCCATCAGATGGGGGTCTCGCCTTATCCCTTTGCCATGACCATCGCCATCGCCGCCTCGGCAGCCTTCATGACGCCGGTCTCGTCGCCGGTCAACACCCTGGTGCTGGGCCCGGGCAACTACAAGTTCATGGATTTCGTGCGCATCGGCGTGCCCTTCACCTTGCTGGTGATGGTGGTCAGCGTCATCGCCATCCCCTGGTTCTTCCCGTTCTGACGACAGCAAACGATATGGCGGCCTGCGGGCCGCCTTTTTATTGCCCGCAGCGCTCTGCGAGATGAAAAGGGCGGCATCACGCCGGAGCAGGACATAGCGCCGTCGCAGAGGAGAGCACAAGGCTCAGCCGTTGAGACATGAGGTGGCGTTGCAGGCGTGCGATGGCGTGGAGAGGGGAAGAAGAGCGGCAAACGCCGGATACAAAAAAACCAGCCTGAGCTGGTCTGTTTGGTACTGCTTTCGATGGTGCGGAAGGAGAGACTCGAACTCTCACGCCTAGGGCGCCAGAACCTAAATCTGGTGCGTCTACCAATTTCGCCACTTCCGCAAGAATAATGGTGGCTATGACGGGATTCGAACCTGTGACCCCCGCATTATGAGTGCGATGCTCTAACCAACTGAGCTACATAGCCGTCTTGTGCACGACTTGCGTCGAATACAAGCAAAAATGGCTGGGGCACTAGGATTCGAACCTAGGTATGGCGAGATCAAAACCCGCTGCCTTACCGCTTGGCGATGCCCCAACAGTGTTCTTTGCAATCGGATGATTGAAGGAACGTTTTTCAAACATGGTGGCTATGACGGGATTCGAACCTGTGACCCCCGCATTATGAGTGCGATGCTCTAACCAACTGAGCTACATAGCCGTTTGTTGTCAACCACATAGGTGGAAGAGAACATAAAAATGGCTGGGGTACTAGGATTCGAACCTAGGGATGGCGAGATCAAAACCCGCTGCCTTACCGCTTGGCGATACCCCAACA
>NZ_JALIHH010000063.1:0-26911 GCF_022869435.1 Aeromonas sp. LsrichE-8G | reverse complement strand
TTGCGCTTTGGTGGCATCCATGAATATCGACTGGGAGAAGCTCCGCCACAAGTAACGGAGCTAACAGGAGACCAGCAGATCATTTTGGAGGTATTGGGTGAGCGCTATCGGCAAATTTATTCCTAAATCAGGTGCGGAATGTCGGAAACAACTCTGCTGGCTAACCAGGATAGAACGCAGCGGGCACTTGCCCATCACGGTCTGCGAGCTACTTTACGGCAACGAGCCCATACAGGCCCTTGTGACGGCCGATACCGCATCTAGATATCCCTACGAGAGTGGGCTTGTCGAAATCAGCTATGAGACCAACCAACAAGGGCTCATCATTATTGATGCGCTGGTAGCTGTTCCTGCCATGATCAGCTATGAACTGTATTACAACGCTATCAGCCGACTCAACAAAGGCCGCTTGCCGCTACTGACCCGATTCGTTGGGTTACTGGGTTTTATCACCGATCCTTGCCTGCATCGGTTTGTCTCCTACTGGTCGACACACCCCGAGCAATTTAACGCCTTCATTACCATGCCGGCCAGTTACCAGGATCATCATGCCTTCCCTCACGGTCTGTTGGTCCACAGTCTCGAGGTGGCTGAATTGGCATATAGCAATGCATTGCGCTTGCATCATCCGACCAAGGAGTGTCAGCTGGCACTTGTTGCTGGCTTGTTCCATGACCTGGGCAAGATCTATAGCCAAACAGAAGCTGGGATCCATAGCTACCAAACAGGTGCACACGAATGCTTGAATTTTGCGTTGCTTGCCGCCCCCATGGAGGAATTGGCGCGTGAGGATTGGGATTGTCACCGTATGCTATCAAGCATGTTGGCTCCATATTCCAAGCATCGGAGCGAACAATATGCCATTGAGGGCATATTGAGGAATGCTGACCACAACTCATGCCAATCGGCCCGTTCGCACATGCTGTTTGAGGATAAACCGGCACATTTTCGTTTCATCAAGCATGGGAACCGCATGCTCAGGAGACTCCCGACATGATCCGCCAGCTCCCCGGGGCAGTACTGATTCTTGCAGGCCAGTGATTACAGAGGCTTCAAGGTTGCAGACAGAATGAGCATGAGCTGCATCATCGACAAAAATGCCCGTTGTCTGCGTCCCCGCCCCCCCAGCTTACTATTGAGCAGACGCACTTCCATGACCCCTAAACCATCATGCTTGGGCAAATATGGCCAGTCTTGCTGCTTTCCCTCCTCTATCGGCACACCAGCAAGACCAGCGCATTGTAGCAAGCCATTCCATTGCCCCAAGATATCCGTTTTTTGCATGACATCTGCACCGGGTAACTGAAGCGTCAACTGAATATGACGCGCCTTAAAACCCAGAGCTCTACATAGGGTCAAAAACTGTATGACACGCCTACTACTTGGACTACGGATCAAATACCCCTTTCCGGGGACCAGATACCTCAAGATCTGACAACCATCCTGGATCATCGGCCAAGTCAATGACCCGTCATCCAAACCTGTTTGCAGCTGTCTGAATAAAAAGTTCAGGATCTGTAAGGAGTAGGAATCCCGCTTCACCTTGCTTAGCTGTTGCTCTTCAATCGCTTGGGGAGCTTGCCTCTGTTCACCCTGGCGCCTCTCACGCTCTACCAACCGATGGATCCAAGGCGATAACGCAGGGATAAGGGGGAGACGTTTGCCCTGCCGTGGACAATGCTTCTGCACTATGGCTGCATGATCAAGCAACGCCCTTACCATCGCAGGCGAGACCCCCTCTTGATAGGCAACCTGTTCTGCTGAGCTCACCTGACAAGCCATCAAGATGGCAGCCCAGTCCAAAACCTGTAGCTGCCGGCAACAACTGGAAACCTCAAAACAGTGTTGAAGTGTTTTAACGGACGCTAGGCTGGAATTCGCGAGAACAGGCGGACTCACAGGTGCAACCAGCCGCTCTATTTCTCGGTTTTCATATGTGAGTCGCTCCGCGAGGTTTTCCCCCACGTCCTTTCGGACGACAAGACTACTGCGGCCCAATGTATGGTTCAGCAATTTTTTAGGGGATAACTCTCGAGCCCCCAAAGCAAGATAGCCAGCAATATCCTTCAGATGAAGATAGCTACCTATCGTTGTCGTCGGCTCCTCGTGCCCCAGTAGATGACAAAGCACATACTGCCCCTTTCGGCTATATCCCCGGAACCCTAACCGCCGGTAGAGGTGCTGCAGCGCAGCGTCTGAGAAAAACTCCCCCTGAAACATCCCCAGTTGACGTCTACCGACCTGTAAAAGGTCGCTGTTGAGTCGAAACCATGTCCAATTCGCAAAGCTGTGCCGTAAATGATGCACCCTGAGTGTTCGATCACCTGTGTACTGGTGCATCAAATCTGTAATGAGCCGATAGGCCTGTTCTGTTCTATCGAGTGACTCAAACACTGGCGCAGTAGGGGAATCCCCCCTCGCCCGCAGATATTGAACCCGAGCCCGGAGTTTAGATAGATGGGGCGCTGGCCACAACGCATCTAGAGGAAGCACCCGGTTTGCTGCCGTAGACTTTAGACCCCGTTTTTGATTACGACGAATGTGAAGGTCAATGTAGTCATAGGTATTGTGAGAAGGCTCCATCGCTAGGAAATCAAGATCAGCCAGTTGTAGGAACGCCGCCTCACTACGTCGTAAGCCGCTAAAAAAACACAAGCAAAACAGAAGATGAGCATCCCGAGCGACAAGATCCTGCTGCTCATTCAACCATCCCAGGATGGCCTCAGCATGCGATACAGACATGAGGTTGGCATCTACCTCACCGTGACTGACCGCAATATCCAACTCGGCGACAGGAAGCTCAGGAACCAACTCGGCGTCTCGTAAAAAGGTGGCGAAATAGAGCACAAACCCTTTTCTGGATGGCGACTTCACCTCGTCACTGGTTCGATTGAGTAGCTCCACCCAGTCAACCCCATCGAGTTCACTTAAGCGATAGCCGTTAAAATTCCCCAGAAATGCCGCACCGATGGTGGATACATAATCGACAATGGTCCCAGGTTTGAGTGACCGCTTTACCCGCCCGCCATGCTTAAATAGAGAACGAGCCCACGCAACTAAAAACCAAAGGTAAGGGGCATCACTCGTAGCGTGTTGCTCCAACCAATCGGTAAAGCCATTTACCAGCGAACTGCGACTAATTGCCAACGGAGCATTAGCAGACTTGCCGGGAGGCGGACGAAGCACACTCATTATCCGCTTCAGCTCGCTCAATTGCGCTGTCACTGTACTGTAGCGCTCTTGGTGCAGTCGGCATTTCCAGGCTCGTTTCTCTCGGACTGTCAGAAGATCTTGGTTGACTGACTCTATAACGCCACCACTGGGCACACACCTGTCCGTAACTAGCCGAACAAAGGTTTCCGGGTTGAGCAGTTGGCTTGGCAGATATCCTGTGTAGAGCCCGTAGGCAATAGGGCTATAGCGAAGCGTATAGTCGATCTTACGAAGTAAACGCAGTTTAGATACACCGATGGCGTCATGGCGCCAATCAGACAGTCCCGATAGATAAAGGTTGACGTAGAAGATTGCGGGCCTGGCACCCGATACCGCCCCCCTAGGCTGAGCGCGTAGCCATTGCATCCAGAGAAGAGCCGCAGGATCAGGAAGAACATAGCGACACAGCTGCCCCTTGTACTCAAACTCAAGATAAACCAGCCCTTCGGCGTAGAGCAATGGGGGAGCAGCAGCCAGAACGTGTATTGCCTGCTCCAAGGTCTCGACTCTGGCAAGGAAAAAGAGATAAAGCAGCAATCTGCCACGGAGATGGTCATTTGAGGGAAGCGAGCTAGGCCGATTCACTTCTCTCTGCAAGATGTCACATAATTTGGCGGCAGCATTTCCCAGAAGCAGGGTGTCAGGTCGTAAGATAGGCTTATCACGACGGATCCGGATGATCGCAGGGACCTTTGCCGATGTGAAACCACACATCTTTTGCCCATGCACCAAAATAGCATCGAGGATCTGCAGCTCAAGCGTTTGGACCTCTGGATCCGTTCTGAACTTAGCCACTACGCGTTTTAAAAAACCAGGCTCAAAATGAGTTGTCGATTGATTGAACTGTATCGTCTTGAACAAGCTCTTTAGGACATAGCTAAATTCTTCTGTTACCCGTTCTGCAAGTGGCGACTTATCCAGTTGTTGCGCAATAAGAAAGCATAACTCATCACGCTGTTCACTCTCATACAGATCCGTCAGGAAATCGACGATGGTATGGCTTGCCATCCGACCTCCGATAACATCTCATCCAAAATAGGAGCCAGATAACGGCTGGCCTCTACATGACTTAATGCCGAGTAGTATCCCAAAGGTGTCTGCCCGGTCATCCAATGCCCCATCTGCCAATCGATCAACTCTGGCTCCACCTGCCGCTTGATCAACTGGCTCTTCATCCAATGGCGACCCGCATTAGAAGGCAGCCTCAGTTCCTCAGGAAGAAAGCTCGTCAGCGCTTTGGGAAATAGATTCACCGCATGCCATTGTCGATTGACCTGCTTGAAATGAAATAAGGGCCCCAGTTCACGCCGAGAGTTGCGAACAGACTGATACCACACAGAGGAGTCAGAAAGCCCTAACGCCAATAACACCTCATCCGCCTTGAGTAGCTGGTCAATAGTGTTAGCTAAGGCCGGCTCGATGCAACGCAGTAGCTCGGCAAGTGCGGCTAGGTGGGCAGCATAGAAGCACAGTTGTTTTTCCAACAATTCCGGCATGCAGACCAAACGGGCATGAGTAAAGTCGCTGTCGTCCTTGTCACTGATCCCTAACAAACGATACGCCTGTAAATGCAACGACAAGGATGGCAGCGGGTTATATACAGCCCGATAGCCAGTCGAAAACATCAACAAATATGTTGTATAGGCCACATATGCATTGTGATAACGGATGATGTCCTCAAGCGGAAACGTCAAGAACGGCTGAGACTGATCCACCCATCCAAGAAGATGCCGAACCAATGCTCTACATGTGTCCTGGGAGGGAGTAAATGTTGATCCAACCACCATTGGCTCATGCCAATACCGCACCTCAAAGAGAGTTGGACAATCAATTGTCGGATCTGCTGCCCGTATGTATTGAGAGATCTCCAGCCATAACCTGTGCAGCGTTCCAACTCGCTGCTCATCCTCGAGACAGGCATAACTCCTAGATACACGAGTGCGACTCAGCGCAAGCTGATAGCTGAAGTCGAGCACAACCGGGTCGACCGTGCCCATAGCGAAACAAAAGCGGTCTAAGAAGGAAGAAATTTTATCGAGGCTGATCCTGCTTCCACGTTGCAGATGATCAGAATATTTCTTTAAACGCTTTGCCAGCAGTTCGGCTGTCAAGGTATCCGGCAATAAGGGGGCAAGCCCCCCATTGTAGTGCCCAGACAGCAACGAGATGAAGAATCGTGGACAGGCAGTGAACACATGATCAGCTGTGACTATCAGACCACGCCTTTGATCATCTAGCCCGCGTTTTGCGGAATAGGAAACAGGGAAGCTCCACCAACCATTTCCTTCTGGATCCAGGTAGAGACCAGATGTCACATCATGCAAATCATCAAATACATACAGTTGAGCCAACTCCCCAAGGGGTTTACCCAACAGCAACATGGCCCAAAATGCTAACGTGGTGGCATGCTGGCTACTCTGTAGAAATCGGATGAAACGTGCCAGGTCACCAGCTTTAAGCAGCTCTGTATTTTGCAGACAGACATTCTGCCCTCGACGCACTTTATTGGTGACATCGATATTTTTCTTCCGATTCAGCGCCCGGTCAAACACCCTCTCAATATCTGGGATCTCCTTTGTATCCCGCTCTTCAGTAAACTGACCTTCGACTTCTATAAATGTCTGCAGCGGAAAAAAATCATCCGTCTCAACACCCTCTGGATCCAGCACGTCTAGCAGACTCGGCAGCAGTTCTTGCAAAGCGCCGTCACATCCTTGAACAACGGACTTCTGAGTACGATTGAAACGTCTGGCTATCATTTTGTTATAGCGATGGATCCGGTTACCCCTTCGACCTCCCCCCCAGTCACCAAGAAAAAAATGCACCAGACTTCGCATATAATTGCTGTTTTTTTGTTCAATTTTATTGTTTTCATCTTTGCAGTAACTTTCTATCCGCAACGCAAGCCTCTTGATACACGAGAGATCATCCAAGGTTAAATGTGCCACTAATCCTTGAAAATCTTGGTTCCTAGCATCAAAAACCAAACGGCCAGCGGCACAAACCTGCTGCTCTCGTGTTTGGCTGTTTGTGCTGAATGCGGGATCGGTCAGTTCAACCAATGTCTTATAGTAATGCTCAATGAAAATGAGCTGCACGGACCTAGCTTTGGTGTCTTTACTGTATTGAGCAAGACGAAATAACCAAGCATAGAAGGGGGCGAATTCACACCAACCACTACCCATTTTATGATCCATAAAGAGCGGAACTTGCTTGGGATCCGCGAGCGAGATCTGAAAACCCAAACCGGGTAAAAACCAAGAAGGCAATTCAAAGACTCGCTCGAGCCAAATTCTTGCGGTGGTGTCCTGTGAAAAATCATTCAACGCCCGTAGTACACGACCCAGCCCACGCATATTGGCAGGAGTCTGTATCCTTTCCAGCCAAGGGAGCAGTACTTCTTCGATTTCAAACTCCTCAAGTTCAAAACCGTTCTGACTAGCGTACCGGCTAAAATGCTGGACCAAGTCTGATAACAGCTCCCAGCCTGACATCACTTATCACCCTGCCTGGTCGGGATAAATGTTTTGCTACTGATCTCTAACCATCCGCACAGATCGGCCTTAGTACGCAATTGCGGAAACAGTTGCTGCCACTTATCCGATCCAAACAGGCTGGACTCAGCTCTGCAGTCAAACCAGGCGTGGAGATAATCTGCAATTGTCGCGGTGGAGTGAGTAAAGCATTCCCGCAGCAGAGACCTACTGAGTTCATGCAGCAGAAGCAATTCACGCAAATCCGGTTTGGGTGCTTTATCCAACAAAAATATCTGCACCGCTGCTATTGGTTTACTGGTTGCTTGTTGCTGTAGCAGCCGGTGATACGTGAAAATGCCGGCGACCACAGCAACCTTTTCACTCCCTTTTGGACGGTATCCCATAATTGGACTCTGTATGCTATCGAGAACAGCCATGCCATGATCCTCTGCAGTGCAGGGTAAAGACCGCCCCCTTAACGCCGCGACAATAGCTCCACGAGCGAGCACCTTCTCGCATACACGATCCAGTATTAATGTTGATAACGGTACTAACTCGAACTGCCCTCTCTCCCGCAATCGCTCGCAGTACTGTGCAAACTCAGAACGCCCCATATGAAGCTCTCCTCAGCCGAGGTGGTGGTCACTTTGGAAACATCGTATTTGTGCCTATCTTGTGCCAATATTGTTCATGAATCCAATAAAAAGGCCACATAAACTCGCATAGCCCGAGCCGAAGCCCGAGCTCATCCTATTGATTTATTGGGTTTTATATTGATTTACTATGATTTTGATGTTATTGGTACACTTAGGTGAATCGTCTTGACATGGTAGGGGTCGTTGGTTCGAATCCAATTAAACCCACCACTCCCCTGCAATGACACACAAAGTCGCCTTGCGCACCCTGCGTCCTTAGCTCAGCTGGTTAGAGCATCACCTTGACATGGTGGGGGTCGGTGGTTCGAATCCACTAGGACGCACCAGATTTGAAAAGCCCGCTTGATAGCGCAATGCTGTTCACTTAAGAGAATTTGAGTTCCAGTCCACGTAGTATCAGGGCTAAAAAATGAGGGAGGCATGATGCCTCCCTCTTTCTATTGCAAGCCACGCTGGATAAAGGCTGAAGGAACATCGACTGGAAACAGCCTTGCTCCCCCAACTCAAGTCGCATTTATGAATAATTAGTCAAAAATGTGCTTATCTGAACAGCATTGCGCTTGATAGCGGGCTTTTTGCATTGGTCGGCTCTGACATCCGCTCTCCCCCGTCATCTGCCTCCTGTCCCCTCTGGCCCACGGGCCGCCATTGTCGTGCCATGGCCGCCGCGTTTACCTCGCTTCGTCAGAAGAGATCGAGCTGCTGGCCGCAGATCCGCTCGAACGACTCCCCCACGAAGGGAAGGATGGCGTCGGCGATGGGCCTGAGCTGCTTGTCAATGTAGTGCTCGTAGTCGACGGCGCTGCGCCGGTACTCCAAAGGCTCGGGGCCGTTCAGGGTCATCAGGTAGGCGATGGTGCCCCTGTGCTGATAGCGCTGGGGCAGGCCGCGGCGCAGGTTCTCCTCGTCCGCCAGGCGCGCCGCCCGCACATGGGGCGGCACGTTCTTCTGATACTCCTCGAGTTTCTGGCGCAGCCGCTTGCGGTAGATGAGCAGATCGTCGTGACGGCCGGCCCGGGTCTCGTCCACCATGGTGCGCACATAGCTGCTGGGATCCTGGTCGTGGAACACCATTTCGTAGAGCCGGGTCTGGAATGCCTTGGCAAGGGGTGTCCAGTCGGTGCGCACCGTCTCCAGCCCCTTGAACACCAGGTGCTCCCCTTCCCCTTCGCCCACCAGCCCCGCATAGCGTTTCTTGCTCCCCTTCTCCAGCCCGCGAATGGTGGGCATCAGGAAACGGCGGTAGTGGGTCTCGTACTGGATCTCCAGATGGCTCGGCAGGTCGAACTCCCGCCTGATCAGCGCGGCCCAGTTGTCGTTGATCATCTTCGCCAGTCGCTGGCCAATCTCGTCCGCCTGTTCGAGACGGATATCGCTCCCCAGGTGCACGAAGGTGGAATCGGTATCCCCATAAATCACCTCGAACCCTTCTGCCTCTATCCACTCCCGGGTCTGCTGCATGATGCCGTGGCCCCGCAAGGTGATGGAGGAGGCGAGCCTCGGGTCGTAGAAGCGGCAGCCCCCCGACCCCAGCACCCCGTAGAAGGAGTTCATGATGATCTTGATGGCCTGGGAGAGGGCCTTGTTACTGGCGGCCTTGGCCCGATCCCGCGCCGCCCACAGGGTGGCGATGAGATCCGGCAGGAAGTGACGGGTTCGGGAGAACAGGGCGCCGCGAAAGCCTGGAATGGCGTTATCCGGGTGTTTGAGCCCCTCCACCAGCCCCATGGGGTCGATGCAGAAGGTGCGGATGATGCTGGGGTAGAGGCTCTTGAAGTCGAGCACCAGCACGTGGCGATAGAGCCCCGGCTTGGAGTCCATCACATAGCCGCCGGGGCTTGCGAGCCCGCCGTCTGCCGGCAGGTTGGGCGCCACGTAGCCACTGCGGTGCAGCCGTGGCAGATAGAGGTTGGTGAACGCCGCCACCGACCCGCCCACCCGGTCGAGCTCGAGACCGGTGAGGGAGGCGCGCTCGATGGCGAAGGGGATGAGGTGGCAGAAATCGAAGATCTCCCACACCAGCCTGCAATCTTCCAGGTTGTAGCGGGCCAGCGCCTCCTTGTCGGAGTGGAACAGCTCGGTGATCTTCTCCCCCCGGTTGGCCACGTCCTCGATGTCCTTGCCCCGCCCGAGCAGCTCGCTCGCCACCGCATCCAGGCTGTAGCTCGGGAACTGCCAGGTGGCGCTCTTGAGGGTATCGATGCCGTCCAGCACCATGCGCCCCGGGATGATGACGTTGCCGCTCTGGGGGTCGTTTCGGGACGAGCGCCAGAAGCAGAGCTCCCGCCCGCGCCCGAGCCGCAACCGCAGCTTGTGGAGTTCGGCGCGGCGCAGCAGCAGGCGAAAGTCGAAATTCACCACGTTCCAGCCGATGACGAGATCGGGATCGTGCAGGCTGAACCAGCCCTCCAGGGCACCGAGCAGGGCGGGCTCGTCCGCCACCCACTCGACGGGGGTCTCCCAGTCCTGCGAGTCCGGCTCTGGGGCACCAATCATGATGACCCGCGCGTCCTCTTCGCTATGAAGCCCCACCGAGAAGAGGGTGCCATCCATGGCGCACTCCACGTCCAGGGAGACCCAGGAG
Organism: Aeromonas sp. LsrichE-8G; assembly: GCF_022869435.1. Lineage (NCBI taxonomy): Bacteria > Pseudomonadati > Pseudomonadota > Gammaproteobacteria > Aeromonadales > Aeromonadaceae > Aeromonas > Aeromonas sp. LsrichE-8G. The sequence goes on along the minus strand of NZ_JALIHH010000063.1, from coordinate 16,982 downwards.
AGGGTCGGCGTCACCGCCTGCGGCGCACAGCGCGCCTCGTTTACCTCCCAGTAACCCTGCCTGCCCCCCTTGCGCCTCGCCTTGCCGTCAAAGCGCATCCCGGCGGTGATGAAGCGCTCCATGAGAAAGCGCTCGGGCAGGCGGATATCCGCCTCGAAGTGCTCCAAACCACGGATGAGCAGCAGCTCGATAGCGCGGTGAAAGGCGCTCAGGGTAGCAAAGTAGCAGCCCACCACCCGGCTCCCCTCGAAGGTGTGCATGGGGAGGCGGCGAAAACGCCCCCTCACCCCGGCCCCCTTGAAAAGCTCTGCCGCCTCCTCCAGGTGGCGTTCCGGCAGGAAGAAGACCGGCTCCTGCCCCGGCACCACCACCCGTACCGGTCCCTGTGCGCTCCAGAGCCACATCACGATCTCGGTACGCCCCTGCACATCCCGACCATGGCGGGTCAGGATGAAGCCGTCGAGCGGCGGGGTCACGGGAGGGAGGGGCTGGATGTCGGTCATGCAGGTGGTCGGGCTCAAGAGTGGGATGGGACTATTGTACGTTCATACAGTACCCGGCTGCAATTGCCGGGCTGGGCCTTCAGGGCAGGCGCTGTGCCCCGTCTTTGCCATCCGGCGCCGGATTGGGGCATAGTAACCTCGGCATCACTCACCGGCACCGGGCGAGACGGCATGTTCTTCCCCCTGCAGACGCTGCAACCTGCGCGCGCGTGCGCCAACCTTTTCCTCGACAAGGAGCACCCCATGACACAACAGTGGCAACGCATTGCCTCCCGCCTCACCGATGTGGGCGGCATCCCGGTGGCTCGCGCCATCCCGGTCAAGGAGCGGCGCACCATCGGGCCCTGGTGTTTTCTCGATCATATCGGCCCGACCCGCTTTGCCCCCGGCGCACCCGGCATGGATGTGGGGCCCCACCCCCACATCGCCCTGCAGACCTTCACCTGGATGCTGGAGGGGGAGATCCTCCACCGGGACAGCCTGGGCAGCAAGCAGGTGATCCGTCCAGGCCAGGTGAACCTGATGACCGCAGGACGGGGCATCGCCCACACGGAGGAGTCGGTCCCGAACCAGCCCGATCTGCACGCCGCCCAGCTCTGGATAGCCCTGCCCGAGGCGGATCAGCATACCCCGCCCCGCTTCGATCACTACCCGACGCTCCCCCGCTGGCAGCAAGGGGAGATCACCCTCACCCTGCTCATCGGCGAGCACGGCAGCCAGCGCGCCCCCACCCTGCACTTCTCCCCCATTCTGGGGCTGGATCTGCACGCCCCCGAGGGAGGCGAGATCACCCTCCCCCTGGATCCCGCCTTCGAGCACGGCCTCTTTCCCCTTGCGGGGGAGACCATCGTCGCAGGGGAGGTCCTGGCCCCGGAGCAGCTCCTCTACCTGCCCCCCGGCAACCGGGAGGTGGTGCTGACCCTGCGCCCGGGCGCCCGGCTGCTGCTCATCGGCGGCGAGCCCCTGCCCAAACCGCTGCAGATCTGGTGGAACTTCGTGAGCGTCGACAAGGAGGCCATTCGCACCGCCGCCGCCGACTGGGAGAGCGGTCATCCGCGCTTTGGCGAGGTGACGGGTTACCAGGGGCCCCGTCTCAAGGCGCCGCCCCTGACCGGGCTCTGAGCCAGGGTCCAAAACAAAAGAGCGCCCATGGCGCTCTTGTTGATTGGAATGAAGGCCCGTCAGGACCCCTCTTCCTGCTCCGCCTGCAACCTGGCCCGGCGGGCCATGGCCTCCTCCTGGGCACTCTCTATCTCGTGCAGCACGCCATCCAGATCGATGGCCTCCCGGCTCTCTTCGAACAGGCCGGTGAGCTCGGTCTCGGGGCCCAGCTTGCCATCCTCGAACAAGGACCACATCTCCCGGGCATACCGGGTCTTGAGCAGCTCGGGGGCATACATGCCGTAGTAGTTGCGCATGTTGTCGACATCCCGCTCCAGCATGGCCCTGGCCTGGTTGTTGGCGGCGGCATCCACCACCTGGGGCAGGTCGATGATGACGGGCCCCTCTTCGTCCACCAGCACGTTGAACTCCGAGAGATCCCCGTGAATGAGCCCGGCGCAGAGCATGCGCACCACGTAGCGGATCACCTTGCCATGATCCACCAGAGCCTGCTCACGGGTCAGGGCCACGTCGTTGAGACGGGGAGCGACGTTGCCGTCGGCGTCGGTGATGAGCTCCATCAGCAGCACGCCATCGAGGCAGACATAGGGCCTGGGCACCCGCACCCCGGCCGCCGCCAGCTTGAACAGGGCATCCACCTCGGTGTTCTGCCACACCTCTTCGTGCTGCTTGCGACCGTACTTGGAGCCCTTCTCCATGGCGCGGGCATCGCGGCTGCTGCGTACCCGCCGCCCTTCCTGATAGACCACGGCCTGCTTGAAGCTGCGCTTTGACGCCTCTTTGTAGACCTTGGCGCAGCGGATCTCGTCGCCGCAGCGCACCACATAGACGTCGGCCTCTTTGCCGCTCATCAGCCGGCTGATGACATCGTCCACCAGGCCGTCATCAACCAGAGGTTGGATTCGATTTGGAATTTTCATGACCGCCCTTTTACCCTATTTGCACCTTGTTTGCACCTGTTTGCTGGTGGCCTGCCACCCCTGTCAGAAACGGCCCGCAAGGGGGCCGTGTCGATCAAGGTTCCGGTGGCAGCCCCTGGCGGATGCGGCGGATCCCCGCCTCGTAGAGACCGTCCTCGCCCTGATCGTGCTCCTGGGTTTCGAAGATCTTGAGAAACCACATGTACTGCTCGGGGAAGCGGCCAAGCTGCTGCTCCACCATGCGGTTCATCTGGTTGACGTCCGCCACCAGATCCGCGGTGGGATAAGGGTCGAACGGCGCCTCGATCTCCAGCCGGTAGCCCCCCTGATCCTCGTCGTAGCAGGCCAGAATGGGCACGGCGCGGGCACCGGTCAGCTTCACCAGCTTGGGCAGGGCCGGCAGGGTCGCCTTGGGGTGGTTGAAGAAGGGCACGAAGAGGCTCGCCTCCCGGCCGTGATCCTGATCCGGCAGATAGAAGAAGCTGTCGCCGCTGCGCAGGGCCTTGATGGCGGGCTTGATGCCGACGCTGCGCTCGTAGATACGCCCGCCCTTGCTGCGCTCGCGGTTGATATACCAGTCGAACACCGCATCCTTGGGGCTTTTCATCATGGTGCACATCTTGATCCCCTGGAGGGGGAAGTAGCGGCCAATCATGTCCACCGCCCAGGTGTGGGGCACCACGAAGATCATGGGGCGACCGGCTGCCCGCTCCGCTTCCACGTGCTCCCAGCCGCTCACCTTGACGCGCCCCTTGAGGAAGTCGGGGCTGCGCCAGGTCAGCTCGCCAAAGCCCAGGAAGGTCTTGAGCCCCACCCGGATGGATTTCAGCAGCAGGGCCTGACGGCCCGCCTCGTCGAGATGGGGGAAGCAGATCTTGAGGTTGGTGTCGGCGATGTAAGCCTGCTTCGTGGAGACGCGCAGCAGCAGGGGGGCCAGGTAGTCGGCCAGCTTGTCTCGTGCCCTTGCCGGCACCCAGGCCAGCAGGGAGAGCAGGGCGACGGCCAGCCAGCTGCCCCATAGACGGGGGTGCAGCAGGCGCGGATGAAAAGAGGTATCAAACACCGGATCTTGTGCGGACATGGTCGCCATCGAATCATCAAAACAGACCGTCATTTTAGTGATCCTGACAACTTTTTCTACCCTGCCCTGCACAGCGCCACCGCGCCAAGTCACTGATCAGACAAGTTAGAAATAAAAAGTGGCCCGCTTGGGGCCACATTTTTGCACCGGGTGAGCGCAAGGCTCAGGGATGAGGAGCAAGGCCCCGGCGGATGCGCCGGATCCCCTCTTCGTAGAGGCCATCCGGCCCCACCTGATCCTCACGGGTGTCGAAGATCTTGAGGAACCACATGTACTGGCCCGGGTGGCGGCAGAGCTGGCGCTCCACGCTGTCGTTCATGCGGCAGGTATCCGCCATCAGATCCGCGCTCGGGTAGTCGGCGTAGGGAGCCTCGACCTCCAGCCGGTAGCCGTGCGCCTGCTCGTCATAGCAGGCCAGCACCGGCAGGGCCCGGGCACCGGTCAGCTTCACCAGCCGTGGCAGGGCCGGCAACGTCGCCTTGGGGTGGTTGAAGAAGGGGGCAAACAGGCTCGCCTCCCGGCCGTGATCCTGATCCGGCAGATAGAAGAAGCTCAGACCGGATTTCACCGCCTTGATCACCGGCTTGATGCCGGCGCTGCGCTCATAGACGCGGCAGCCGTGCCGGGCCCGCTCGCCGTTGATGTGCCAGTCGAACACCGGGTTGCGGGCGCTCTTCATCATGGTGCACATGGGCAGGCCCCGCTGGGCGAAGTAGTAGCCCGCCGCATCGATGGGCCAGCTGTGGGGCACCACCAGGATCACCGGTCGGCCAGCGGCCTGCTCCGCCTCGATATGTTCCCAGCCGCTGACCTGGATCCGCCCCATCACGTGGGCGGGGCTGCGCCAGGTGAACTCGCCAAAGCCCAGCAGGCTCTTGAGGCCGACCCGGATGGAGGTCATCAGGATGGCCTCCCGCTCGGCCTCGCTCTTCTCCTTGAAGCAGATGGCGAGGTTGGTCCTGGCGATGTAGATCTGCTTCTTCGAGATGGCGCATACCAGGGGCGTCAGAGCATCGGCCAGGCGATCCCGCCAGCGCGGGGGCACGAAGGCGAGCACACCGATGGCGCCGAGGGCGAGCCAGCTCAACCAGTAACGGGGGTGCAGCAGACGAGGCTGGAATCGGGCGTCAAACACGGGATCAGATGAGGACATGGGGCACGACAAAACAATGGGAAGATAAAGTGGCGCGTATCGTGACAGGTATTACCAGTTAACGCCAACTGAATGTCGCCTGTATGGGCAACTATTTAAGCCACTTCACGGATTGACAAAATTAATCTGCTTCATTTGATTCCCCTCTGCGTCACTGCATCACGAACGGCAGACCCCGCACGGGCGGGGTCGATGACGAGGGGGGATGAAAACCTTGTGCCTAGCGGCGTGCAGGCTGCCCCGGCAGGTCATCCTGCACGACCGGCAGGAAGAACATCAGGTAACGCAGGGCCACGTAACCCACCACCAGGGTGGCCACCCCCAGCTCCAGATAGGCCAGCTGATGGAGCTGCTCGGCATAACGGGCCGCCTGTGGCCACTGCGACAGCAGGTGACTCACCTTGAACAGGGCGGTGGCCCCGATCACCAGGGGGAAGGTGAAAGCGGCGTAACCCGGCGAGAACGGCAGGCGCAGCAGCTTGATGAAGGCCAGGTAGATGATGCCGGTCATCAGCACGGCGATCCCGAGCAGCACCGCCACCAGCAGCAGGGAGGGGTCCTGGCTCACGGTGAGGTAGCCGGCCAGCGACAGGCTCGCCGGGGCGGCCAGGATGGCGATGGTGGGCTTGGCGGCATCCGGCACCTCGTGGCTGAAGATGAGGCGATAGAGCATCAGCGGCAGCATCAGGCCGTAACAGGCCATGCCGAACCAGAGCAGGCCGGTGGCCAGGGATGCGAAGGGACCGCCCGGGTAGGCCACGTCAGCCACGATGATCCCCACCGGCGGCACGAACCAGCTCGGCACCATGTGATGGATTTCAAACGCTCTGGCCCTGTGCCAGACGAAGGTGGCGAGGAAGACGAGGTGGACGATGACCGCAAACAGCCAGAGCCCCTGCCCCAGGGTCGGGGCGAGCAGGCCGACCGCCTTGGAGACCACCATGGTCCCCATGGCGTAGGTGGGCACCACGCTGCCCACCACGGGATGGGCGAGATCCTGCCACAGCAGGCGCGGGTGGGTCAGAAACTTGAAGGTCAGGACGAGGAGCAGCACGGCGGCGATGGCGGCCCCCAGCAGTTGTAGACGGCCATCGAACTGACCGGCATTTTCCCAGCACCAGCCGAGGCTGGCGATCCCCAGAGCCAGACCGGCCATGGGGGTCGGGGCGGCGGCCAGGGAGCGGCGGGTTCTTGCGATCATGGCGGATACCCTCTTGATGATGACGATGGGCATAGGATAAAGGGGGTCTATCGTTTACGATATCTAAATGAATTGAACTTAGCGTTTAGGAAAATCAAACGATATGAAGCTCACCCTGCAACAACTCAAGGTGTTTGCCACCATCGCCCGCCACGGCAACCTGGGGGGCGCCGCCAATGAACTCTGCCTGAGCAAGGGGGCCGTCTCCCAGTCGCTGCAGGAGCTGGAGCGCCAGCTCGCCACGCCCCTGTTCGATCGGGTGCACCCGAGGCTTCAGCTCAACAGCGAGGGGCGCCTGCTGCAACCGGCCGCCGAGGAGCTGCTGACCCGGATGCAGGAGATAGAGCAGCTCTTCAGCCCCGATGCCGAGCCGAGCGGCCAGCTGCACCTCGGGGCCAGCCAGACCATCGGCAACTACCTGCTGCCCGCCCTGCTGGCGGAGGGGGCCCAGGAGCTGGGGGTCGCCCCCAGGGTCACCATCGCCAACACCCACCTCCTGTGCCATGCCCTCGCCCACTTCGAACTGGATCTCGCCCTCATCGAGGGGGAGAACCACCACCCGGACCTGGTGAGCGAACCCTGGCTGGAGGACGAGATGCTCATCATCGCCGCCCCCGGTCACCCCCTGGCGGATCAGCTCGAGCTGCCCCTGCGCCGGCTTGCCGGGGAAACCTGGGTGCTGCGCGAGGCGCAATCCGGCAGCCGCGAGCAGTTCGAGCAGCAGCTCCAGCCCCACCTGCCCCGCTGGCAGGCGGGGATAGAGCTCAATACCCTGGAGGCGGTGATGCTGGCGGTGGAGAAGGGGCTCGGCATCTCCTTCATCTCCCGCCTCGCGGTGGCGGATCGGCTGGCACAGGGGCGCCTGGTTGCCCTCACCCCGAGTCGCCGCTTCCCCCGCCAGCTCTCCCTCGTCTGGCACAAGCAGAAGTTCCACTCCGCCGCCCTGCGCCGCTTCCTGGCCTTCTGCCGCGCCCAGACCCTGGCTTGAGAAGCCCTTCGGATACGACAAGGGCGCCATTGGCGCCCTTGTCGTTCAGCCGATGCTCCCCTCGGCCCTCAGCCCTTCCCCGGCCTCAGCCGGCGAGTCCCCCTTCAATCCAGCCGAGCACCTGCCGGGTCACGGCCTGGGGCACCCAGGGGGAGTCCAGCAGCCGGTGGCGCAGGCAATCGGCGAAGTGATCCGCCTCGTGCTGCATGCCGCCCCCCTCCACCGGCAGATAGATGTCCGCCGGCCAGATGACGGGAGCAGGCCCCCCTTGCCAGCGAATGTGCTGGGGATTCCACCACTTGCCCTCGATGACCAGGCGCCACCCCTCCCCGGACAAGGACGCTTCCCGCTCGAGATCCTCGATGATGGAGGCCCCGAGTTCGGCCCGAAACGGCTCATCGAACGTGAAGCTGGCGGCGAGATCCACCTCCCCCGGAGCCCGCGTCAGCGTCACCTCGGGGGCGGGGCAGCCCAGCCCCAGCCGATGGCAGAGGGCGGCATGGAGCCAGAGGGGATAGACCCCCACGTCCCAGGCAGCGCCGCCATCCAGCGCCGGATCGAACAGCTTGCCCACCCTGGGCTGGGTCGAACCGAACGCCGCCCGCAGCTCGCGCGGCGGCGGCAGCAGGGGCAGGCGCTGCAACAGGGCGCGCATGGCGGGAAAGCACATCACCTTCATGGCCTCGAGCAGCAGCAGGCCGCGTGCGTGGGCGAGCGCCACCAGTGCGTCCCAATCCGCCACCCGGGTCACCGCCGGTTTTTCCACCAGTACGTGCTTGCCCGCCAGCAGCATCTGCCTCACCAGGCCCGCGTGCTCCGGGTGGATGACCGCCACATAGACGGCCTCCACCTCGGGGCTGGCGGCCAGGGCCTCATAGCTGCCATAGGCGTGGGGCAGCCCCAGATCCCGGGCGAACTCGTCCGCCCGTCCCTGGTCCCGAGCTGCGATGGCCACCACCTCGGCTCCCCTGGCGTGCCCGTTCACATCGCGGCAAAAACGCCGGGCGATGGCCCCCGCCCCGGCAATGCCAAAGCGCAGGGGTGCCCTTGTCTCGTCGTGCATCGTCTCTCCTTGCTACCCAATGGTGGACCCCGGCATCACGCCGGGCGCGGGCTCCCGGCCAGGCTGCGCAGCCAGCTTATCTCCTCGCCCCAGATGGACTCGTCGATGGTCTCGAGGATAAGCGGGATGCCGTCGAAACGGTCGTCGTTCATGATGTGGTGGAACACCGCCTCGCCGAGGTTGCCCTCCCGCAGGCTGTGGTGACGGTCGACCCGACTACCGAAGGTACACTTGGCGCCGTTGATATGCATCCCCTTGAGGTACTGGAACCCCACGATGCGGTCGAAGTCGGCAAACACCGCCTCGCACCCCTCGGGGGTACGCAGATCGTAACCGGCGGCGAAGGCGTGGCAGGTGTCAAAGCAGACGCCGACCCGACTCTTGTCCTCTACTCCGTCGATGAGGGTGGCCAGATGCTCGAACGACCAGCCGAGGTTGGTGCCCTGGCCTGCGGTATTCTCGATCACCGCCGTCACCCCTTCGCTGCGCTCCAGCGCCCAGTTGATGGACTCGCTCACGAGCTTGAGGCTCACCGCCTCGGGGATCTGCTTGAGATGGCTGCCCGGGTGGAAGTTCAGGTAGCACAGCCCCAGTTGCTCGCAGCGCTTCATCTCGTCCAGGAACGCATCCCGGGACTTGGCGAGGGCATCGGGGTCGGGATGACCCAGGTTGATGAGGTAGCTGTCGTGGGGCAGGATCTGCTCGGGGCGAAAGCCCTCCTTCTCGCAGGCGGCCTTGAAGGCGCGAATGCTGGCCTCGGAGAGGGGCGCCGCCTGCCACTGGCGCTGGTTCTTGGTAAACAGGGCGAAGGCGTTGGCCCCGATGGCTTTGGCCCGGGCGATGGTGTTTTCCACCCCGCCCGCCGCACTGACGTGGGCTCCGATAAATTTCATCTCATCTCCTGTGCACTGTGACCGGGTGCCTGCCGCGCTGGCCACCGCACCCGTTGCCGGGGCGCCATTATGCCCAAGCCAACCCCTTGCGCCAAACCGGGATTGTCGATGGGGGCAATGGAAAAGGCGCCCGAAGGCGCCTTGATGAGAGACAGAACATCCCTGTCCGTCAATAGGCCAGACCGGCCCCGTAGGGATAGAGCGGGCTTTGTGAGTCCTTGGCCACGTCCGGGGACTGGGCCAGCACCGCCTGCCAGCTCGAGGGCAGCTCGAAGGGGAGCTTGCCGCGTGCCTTCTGGGTGCCGCTCATGACATCGAACAGGGCCTGATCCAGGGCGCCGAAGTTGGCGAGCAGCACCCGGGCCGCCGGGGCGACCTCGGTCAGGATGGCGGGCCTGTCCAGATAGACGGAGAGCACCAGAGGCACCCCGGCCTGCTCGATGGCCTGGATGGCGGCATAGTCATCCGCGCCGCGGTAGACCCCTTCATGGGCCGTCTCCTGCACCACCTGATCATTGCTGGCAAAACCGAGCTGACCGAAGTGGATGCTGCCAAACGGGAAGCGGGGATCCTGCTCGCCCGGGGCGTTGACCCGCACGATGGCAAGCTCCGCGTCGGCCAGGTTCGTCACCACCGTATAGCCGTTGGCCCTGGCCACCTCGGCGTTGACATTGTGCAGATAGACCCGCTTGCCGTCCGCCTTCAGCGGCAGCAGGGTCCCCTCGTTCTTCAGCAGCACGTGAGACGCCGCCTGGGCGGCCTGGGCCTCCTGCTGGAACTCGACCTTGCCCACCAGGGCCACCGCGGCCTCGGCATCCACATAGGGATTCTCAAAGAGCCCGAGGGCGAACTTCTGTTCCAAGATCCGCTCGGCCGAGGTGGTGATGGCCGCCTCGGTCACCAGACCGCTCTGCACCGCCGCCAGCAGGGGAGTCGGATCTTCCACGCCACCGAACTGATCCACCCCGGCGTCTATGGCCTTGGCATAACGCTCGGCCTTGGTGAGCTTCTCCACGCCCCAGGACATGCCAAAGGGCACGGTCCAGGGGCTCACCCCGGCATTGACTTCATCCTGGGTCAGCCCCTGCTCGCAGCGGCTGTCACAGTCATTGACGATGCCCCAGTCGCTCAGCACCACGCCGTCAAACTTGAAGTGGCCCCGCAACAGATCCGTGATGATCTGGCGGTTGAAACCAAACCCCACCTCCTCGACGGGCTGCCCATCCTGGGTCAGGCCCAGGGGCATGGCGTAATAGGGCATCACGGCGGCCACCCTGGCCTCGAAGGCACCCTCGAAGGGCACCAGGTGGTAGGCAAACTGGCCGCCGGGGTAGATCTGCTCCTTGCCCCAGGGGTTGTGGGCATCCAGCCCGTCCTTCTGGGGACCGGCCCCGGCGAAGTGCTTGACCACGGTGACCACGCTCTCCTTGCCTATCCCCTCGCTCCCCTGCTGGAAGCCCTCGATGTAGGCCTTGACCAGGGACTTGGCGAGCAGGTTGTCTTCCCCGAAGGTGCCGTTGATGCGGCCCCAGCGCGGCTCGGTCGCGAGATCCGCCTGGGGCGAGAGGGCCTCGTGGATGCCGACGGCACGGTACTCCTGACGGGCGATGTCGCCAAAGCGCTGCACCAGGGCAGCATCGCCGATGGCGGCCAGCCCCAGGGTCTCGGGCCACTGGGAGAAGGCCCCGGCACCGATGCTGGTGGCGTTGGGATCATGGGTGAAGTGGTTGCGGGGATCCGTGCTCACCGTCATGGGGATGCCGAATCCCACCCCTTCCAGCAGGGCCTGCAGGGTGTTGTTGTCTGCGGCGATGGCCGCCGGATCACCGGCCATGCGGGTGATGAAGGTGTTGACCCCGTCCTCGCGCAGCATCTTGTCCATGGCCGCGAGGTTCACCCGCCCCGCCCCGTCCAGCACCAGGGTGCCGTGCATCATCAGCCCTGCCTTCTGGGCCAGGGTGAGCCTGCCCACCAGATCCCGGGCTCGCTCGGCGGCGCCGAGGCGCCAGTCCTCGTAGGGGGTCAGAGTGCCGCTGCCATCGAGATCCTTGAATTGCAGGCCGTCCTGCTCGATGAGGGTGACGGTGCGGTGGCCCAGAACGGGCTGATCGGGCTTGGGGGTGGAGTCGTTGTCGTTGCACCCTGCCAGCAGCAGGGCCCCGATGGCGAGGGCGACACGGGTTCGGGAGAGCGAGTGGTGTTTCATTGTTGTTATCTTCCTTGTGTGTGTAGGAGTCGCCACTCTATGCAAAAGCGGCCCCTCTCACTTGCCCGTCGGGTGCAAGAAGTTGCCGGTTGGGAGCAGGATTGAAAAGTGTGAAAAGGGTTGCAGGGTTACCCTTGGTTACAAATCTGAAACATGAAAGCGGCGCTGGCTCACGGCAATCCGCCGCCGTTGGCCGATGATGGTGGGCCACCGCTGACAAGGATTTTTGCCGTGAAGACCGTCTCCAACCGGATTGCCCTGCACTGCCTCAACCACTGGCAGGCCCGCGGGCGGGATCCTGCTGCCCTCCTGCACCCCTGCGGCATCGCTCACGAAGAGCTGCTGATCCCCCAGGGGCGGCTCGACACCGGGCGCCACTTCCGGCTGCTGGCCGGGGCAGCCCCCCACGTGGATCTGGCCCTCGACTGGACGCCCCCCGCCCTCCCCGGCCTCTTTGCCGACTTCATGTCGCTGGCGAGCCTGTGCTGCAACGCCGCCACCCTTCGCCAGGCCCTGCACTTCTTCCTCGCCTACCGCCCCCTTATCGGCGAGAGCGACGAGATCCGCCTGCAAGAAGAAGAGGGGCAGGCCAGGATCAGCTACCACTCGGAGTCCGATCACCCGGACGTCATCGCCCTGAGCAGCCTGGCCAACCTCTGCCACCTCTATGCCCTGCTCCAGTTCTACCACCCGGGCCATGGGCTGCTGGTGCTGCCCACCCCGGTACGCCCCAGGCTGTGGCGTGAGCTGGCAGGCTGGCTGGAGGGGCGGTTGCAACAGGGGGCGGCCTTCGAGCTGCGCTTTCCAGCCGCCTTGCTCGATCTCGCCCACGGGCAGTGCAACCTGCCCCTGCAACCCCTGCTGCTGGGGGAGCTCGACCGGCAGATGGCCCAGCTTCGCCCAAGCAGCCGCTACCGGGACAGGGTGATGACACTCATCCGCCAGCAACTGTGGCAAGAGAGCGCCGAGGCCTCCTCTCTGCTCGATGGGGTGTGCGAGCACCTCAAGCTGACCCGCTGGACCCTCAACCGCCATCTGCGGGAGGAAGGGTGCCACTTCTCGGGCCTGCTGGAGCGGGTGCGCCGGGAGGAGGCCTGCCGCCTGTTGCAGGATCCCGCCCTCCCCCTGCAGACCGTGGGGGAGCGCCTGGGTTTTGCCCGCCAGAGCAGCTTTACCCGCTTCTTTCGGGAGGCGTTTGCCCTCTCGCCGAGGGAATTTCGCTCAAGGCGCAGCCGCCTCTGAGGTGCCCCCGAGATGGGCGGCGAGCAACCCCGCCAGCCAGTGGATGAAGAGCTGGACCCTGGGGGCCAGTTGGCGGTGATGGGCATAGAGGGCGTGGATGGGGAGCGGCGGCGGCTGCCACTGGGGCAGGATGCTCACCAGCTCGCCCCCCGCGAGCAGGGATTCGACCCCCACCCGCGGCATCTGGATGATGCCGAGCCCCGCCAGCGCCGCCGCCAGGTAGGTCTCGCTGTCATTGACCATGAGGGCCCCCGCCATGGGCAGCAGGGCGCGGCGGCCATCTTCCGCCAGGTATTCAAAGTCGGGTTCGCTGCGCCCCTGCCCGGCACCAAACCCGGGACCATAGTGCACCAGCCGGTGGCCCGCCAGATCCCCAAGGGTACGGGGCACCCCGTGGCGAGCCAGGTAGTCTGCGCTGGCACAGTTGATCTGGCGATAGTGACCAAGGGGCCTGGCCACCAGGCTGGAGGGCTCAAGCGCCCCGACCCGCACCACGCAGTCAAACCCCTCGCGCACCAGATCCACCCGCCTGTCCGTGCTGCTCAGCATCAGTTGCAGGGCGGGATGCTGCGCCAGAAAGTCCGGCAGGGCCGGGATCACCAGGTAGCGGGCCATCCGGCTTGGCATGTCGACCCGCAGTTGTCCCGAGATCTGCCCCCCCTGGCGAAACAGGCCGTCAAACTCCTCCATGTCCGCCAAAAGCTCCCGGCATCTGGCATAGCAGAGCTGGCCGTCCGTGGTGAGCTGCACCCGCCGCGTGGTACGCAGCAGGAGCCGGGTCCCCATGCGCTCCTCCAGCCGGCGGATGGCGGCAGAGAGGGTCGCCTTGGGGATGCCCGTCTGCTCGGCGCAGCGGGTAAAACTCTCCAGCTCGGCAACCCGCACGAAGGCTCTCATCGCATCCAGTTGATCCATGACCTGATTGTCTCGATAAACGGAACAGTGATTCTATTATCACGCTATTTATCCAGTTTAAAAGGAACAATACAGTGATCCGGTCGGCTCGTATCGAGCCTGTGTCCGCCACCCTGACAGGAGTCATACCATGACCAGACCCATCGCCCTCATCACCGGGGCCAGCCGCGGCCTTGGCAAGCACGGGGCCCTGGCCCTCGCCGCCAAAGGCGTCGACCTCATCATCACCTACCGCAGCCAGGCCGCAGAGGCGGAGGCGGTGGTGGCCCAGGCCCGCGCCCTCGGCGTTCGGGCCCATGCCCTTACACTGGACGTGGGCGAGAGCGCCACCTTCGCGGCCTTTGCAGAGGAGGTGACGCAACTGCTCGCACGGGAGTGGCAGCGCACCCATTTCAACTTCCTGGTCAACAACGCCGGGATCGGCATTCATGCCAGCTTCGAGCAGACCACGGAGCAGCAGTTCGACACCCTGCTCAACATCCACCTCAAGGGGACCTTCTTCCTGACCCAGGCGCTCCTGCCCCTCCTGGCAGACGGCGGTCGCATCCTCAACCTCTCCACCGGCCTCACCCGCTTCGCCATGCCGGGTTATGCCGCCTACGCCGCCATGAAGGGGGGCGTCGAGGTGCTCACCCAGTATCTGGCCAAGGAGCTGGGCCCCAGGGGCATCGCGGTCAACGTGCTGGCCCCCGGCGCCATCGAGACCGATTTTGGCGGCGGCGTGGTGCGCGACAACAAGGGAGTCAACGACTTTCTCGCGAGCCAGACCGCCCTTGGCCGGGTGGGTCAGCCCGACGACATCGGTGGTGCCATCGCCGCCCTGCTCTCCGATGACTGCCGCTGGATCACCGCCCAGCGCATCGAAGCCTCGGGCGGCATGTTTATCTAGGCGGTCATGGTTGCCTGCTGCACAAACAAGGAAGGCCCCCTCCGATGAGGGGGCCTTCCGGCATTGGGCAGACGAGGTGCGGCGCACCGGGCCCGTTACAGGGTCTTGCCACCGCTTGCAATGACCTGGCTGTACCAGTGGAAGCTCTCTTTCTTGATGCGACGAAGAGACCCTCCCTGCTCGTCCCTGTCCACGTAGACAAAGCCGTATCGCTTCTGGTAGCCGTTGAGCCAGCTCAGGATGTCGGTGAAGGACCAGGCGCAATATCCAATCAGCTCGACCCCGTCCTGCATCGCCTCCTGGCACGCCTTGAGGTGGCTGTGCAGATAGGCGATACGGTAGTCGTCGTTCACCTTGTCCCCGGCTTCCAGCTTGTCGAACTCCCCCAGGCCGTTCTCGGTGATCATCAGCGGCAGGGCGTAGCGGGAGGAGAGCCGGCGCAGAGCGATGCGCATCCCGGTGGGATCGATGGCCCAGTCCCAGTTGCTGGTCTCAAGGTGCGGATTGGGGGCCGTCTTGTAGAGGCCGGGAATGCCGCTGGAGGGCGTAGTGCCCTTCTTGCCCGTGGTGTTGATGCGCTGCATCGTCTGGCCGCCGAGGGGGTTGTCGGTGAAGGTCAGGGTGTAGTAGTAGTTGACCCCGATGTAGTCGGGGGTGCCTTCGCGCAAGAGCTCGAGATCGCCCGGCAGGATCTCCGGCGCCTCGCCGGTCTCCCGCAGATAGGCGAGCGCCGCCTGGGGGTAACGGCCGAAGCAGTAGGCATCCAGCCACCAGAGGTTGGTGAACTCCTCGGCATTCTCGAACGCCAGCATGTCGCTCGGGGCGCAGGAGGCCGGATAGGCGGGGGAGTACGCAAAGCTCGGCCCGATCAGGCCGTTTGGCACGTGCTGGCGAAACGCCTTGATGACCCGGGCATTGGCGAGAAACGAGATGTGGTTGGCGGCGAAGAAACGCTTCCTGTCCTGCACCGCGGGAGGATGGGTGCCCAGCTGGTAGGCGTTGGTCAGGTTGTAGTTCTGCTCGTTGAGCGACACCCAGTATTTCACCTTGCCGGCGAAGCGCTGATAGAGGGTCACGCAATAGCGCTCGAAGTCGTCGATGATCCGCCTGTCTTCCCAGCCGCCGTACTCATCCTGCAGGGCCTGGGGGAGATCCCAGTGATAGAGGGTCAGCACCGGCTCGATGCCGTGGGCCAGCAGGGCGTCGATGAGCCTGTCGTAGAAGGCGAGCCCCGCCTCGTTCACCTCGCCACGCCCCGTCGGGTAGATGCGCGGCCAGCTCACCGAGAAGCGATAGGCCTTGAGCCCCATCTCGGCCATCAGCGCCACGTCCTCTTCCACCCTGTGGTAGTGATCCACCGCCACGTCTCCGTTGCTCCCTTCAAAGGTCTTGCCCGGCAACTTGGTAAAGCTGTCCCATACCGAGGGGCCCTTGCCCTCCTCGTTCCAGGCCCCTTCCACCTGATAGGCAGCGGACGCGGCGCCCCAGAGGAAACCGTTCGGGAAGTCATTGAACTTGTGATGATGCATCTGGTGTTGCTCCTTCTGCGCGGATGGCGGGGGCCATCCCGTGATACGTCGGCCCCGTACAGGGGCCCGAAATGAGTTGGCTCCAGCATCCAACACTTCTAGAATTCCGTCCAATGACAAATATGGCCACCTATCATTCCTATCTGGAATCAAGCGAGACACCATGGAGTTAAGAGACCTGAAAGCCTTCGTCACCCTGGGGGAGGTATTGCACTTTGGTCAGGCGGCGGCGCGCCAGCACGTCACCCAGTCGGCCCTGAGCAAGCAGATCCGCCGGCTGGAGGCGGACCTTGGCGGCGAGCTGTTCGAGCGCAACGCCGGCAGCACCCGGCTGACGGTGCTCGGGCGCGCCCTCTACGCCGACGCCTGCACCCTGGTGGCCCAGAGCGAACAGCTCGCCCGCAGCGCCCGCGACGTGCTGGCGGGCCACGCGGGTACTCTGCGCATCGGCTTCGGGGTCGCCACCAAGCTGCTGGTGCCCGCCGCCATCGCCCGCTTTCGGGCCAGCCGCCCCGGGGTCGCCATCGAGCTCAACGATCTCTCCACCCATCACCAGTTGCTGGCGCTGGCGGAGGGGCGGCTGGATCTCGGCTTCTGCCGCCTGCCCGCCCCCAAGGGCTGGCCGGTGCTGCCCGTGGTGCGCGCCCATTTCGTCGCCGTGCTGCCCGCAGGCTATCAGGGGGTGGCAGGGCTCGCCGATCTTCAGGAGAAGCCGCTCGCCATCCTGCGCCGGGACAAGGCCCCCTCGTTTCACGATCAGTTCGTGCACTATCTGGCCCAGAGCGGGCTGCGCTTCCAGGACATCCA
Organism: Aeromonas sp. LsrichE-8G; assembly: GCF_022869435.1. Classification (NCBI taxonomy): domain Bacteria; kingdom Pseudomonadati; phylum Pseudomonadota; class Gammaproteobacteria; order Aeromonadales; family Aeromonadaceae; genus Aeromonas; species Aeromonas sp. LsrichE-8G. Next base: position 470 of record NZ_JALIHH010000063.1, on the reverse strand, counting down.
GTACGTCAACGACTTCGCCGCCGGCATCGCCACCGCGGCGGCCGGCATCGCCTGGACCCTGGTCCCCTCCTCCACCACCATTGAGCATCCCGATGTGCTGACCCTGCCCCTCGAGGAGGCCGACGCGAGCTGGATCATCGGGCTCATTCGCCCGCCGGGCAACGACAATCCCCTCGTCGCCCCCTTCTGGCAGACGGTGGCGGAGCTGGCGGATCCCGCCCTCACCGGCCTCATGACGACAGGGGACGGGGCTGCCGCCCGGGACACGCCATGAAAGGGAACCATTCGAGAATCACATTAACGATGGCATTGGGCGGTCACCCCCCTTAAAATTGGTTCTTCGCGGGATCTTGGGGAAGTGGAAGTTGACAGACAGGGTGCTGGTAAACTGGCTGTCTCCAAACACACCACCACCATCACCCTGCTGTCGCCGTGCATCATATTGATATTGCCTCCTTCTGGCCAGGTTA
>NZ_JALIHH010000062.1:19027-34108 GCF_022869435.1 Aeromonas sp. LsrichE-8G | reverse complement strand
TACCCGATGCACACGAGTGTGCTGGAAGGGGTGAACAACAAGATCAAAGTGATAAAGCGTATGGCATATGGATTTAGGGACTCAGAATACTTTTTTCTGAAAATCAAGGCGGCCTTCCCCGGAAAGCCGCGATGAACCTTTTTTTATGCCCGGCACTGACGTCAGGTCATGCTCTTGCGGTCCGGACAACGGCCGATGATATCTGCGGATAGCTCGCCATTGTCCTGCTCCAGCACCACATCGAAGCCCCACAGCTGATGCAGATGCTTGAGCACCTCGTGGCGTGACTCGCCAAGGGGGATGCGGTTGTGGGGAACATAGCGCAGGGTCAGGGAGCGATCGCCTTTCACTGCCACGTTGTAGACCTGAATGTTGGGCTCCAGGTTGCTCAGGTTGTATTGAGCGGACAGGGTGCTACGCACCAGTCGGTAGCCCTCTTCATTGTGAATGGCGGACACCTTGAGGTAGTTCTTCAGATCGTCGTCATCGATGGCAAAGAGCTTCATGTCGCGCATCACCTTGGGACTGAGGAACTGGCTGATGAAGCTTTCGTCCTTGAAGTTCTGCATGGCGAAATGCAATGTCTCGACCCAGTTGGTGCCAGCGTAATCGGGGAACCAGTATCTGTCCTCCTCGGTCGGGTGTTCGCAGATGCGACGCAGGTCCGTGAACATGGCAAAGCCAAGGGCGTAGGGGTTGATCCCCGAGTAATACCGGCTGTTGTAGGGGGGCTGATAGACCACGTTGGTGTGGCTGTGCAGTACCTCCAGCATGAAGCGATCGCTGATTTTTCCCTCGTCATAGAGGTGGTTGAGAATGGTGTAGTGCCAGAAGGTGGCCCAGCCCTCGTTCATCACCTGCGTCTGCTTCTGCGGGTAGAAGTACTGACTGATCTTGCGCACGATACGCACCACCTCGCGCTGCCAGGGCTCGAGCAGGGGGGCATTCTTTTCGATGAAATAGAGGATGTTCTCCTGAGGCTCGGCAGGATAGCGCCTGTCTTCCACCCCGGCAATCTTGTGCTGCTTGGGCAGGGTACGCCACAGCTCATTGACCTGGGTTTGCAGATAATCTTCCCGCGCCTTCTGGCGCCGTTTCTCCTCGGCCAGAGAAATCTTCTGGGGCCGCTTGTAACGATCCACCCCGAAGTTCATCAGGGCATGGCAGGAGTCAAGCAGTTTCTCCACCGCATCGATGCCGTGTTTTTCCTCGCACTCGGTGATGTAGTTCTTGGCAAACAACAGGTAGTCGATGATGGAGGAGGCATCGGTCCAGGCCTTGAACAGATAGTTGTTCTTGAAGAAGGAGTTGTGACCATAGCAGGCGTGGGCCATGACCAGCGCCTGCATCGGCATGGTGTTCTCTTCCATCAGATAGGCGATGCAGGGGTCCGAGTTGATGACGATCTCGTAGGCCAGTCCCATTTGGCCGCGCTTGTAGTTGCGCTCGGTGTGGATAAAGCGCTTGCCGAATGACCAGTGTTGATAACCGATGGGCATGCCGACACTGGAGTAGGCATCCATCATCTGCTCTGCAGTGATCACCTCGATCTGGTTGGGATAGGTGTCGAGCCGATAGAATTTGGCGACCCGGGCTATCTCCTGGTGATAAAGCTCCAGCAGATCGAAGTTCCAGTCAGGACCATCGTCCAGCGGCGCTATCTTTCTTGCGGTTTCTACCATATGTGATCCCTCAAGCCGCTTGCTTCTTGAACAATTCCCGGAACACCGGATAAATGTCCTCGACCTTGCGAATGTGCTCCATGGCGAAGTGGGCGTATTGCTCTGCCACCGCCTCATATTCGTGCCACAGGGTCTGGTGGGCGCGGGTAGTGATCTCGATGTAGGAGTAGTAACGCACCCGCGGCATGATGTCGCGCATCAGGATCTCCCTGCACTGGGGTGAGTCATCGGCCCAGTTGTCACCATCAGAGGCCTGCGCCGCATAGATGTTCCACTGGTTGGCGGGATAACGTTCGTTGATGATGTCGTTCATCATCTTGAGCGCACTGGAGACGATGGTGCCGCCGGTCTCCTGGGAGTAGAAGAACTCGTGCTCGTCCACCTCCTTGGCCTGGGTGTGGTGGCGGATGTAGACCACCTCGACATTCTTGTAAGTCCGGCTCAGGAATAGATAAAGCAGGATATAGAAACGCTTGGCCATCTCCTTGGTAGCCTGATCCATGGAACCGGAGACGTCCATCAGGCAGAACATCACCGCCTGGCTCGAGGGGACGGGCCGTTTGACAAAGTTGTTGAATTTGAGGTCGAAGGTGTCGATAAAGGGGACCGCATCGATGCGTCGTTTCAGCTCCCTGATCTCTTTTTCAAGTTGCGCCATTTCGGCGAAATGGTCGTTGGGCTCGCAAGCCAGCTGGGCCAGGCGCTCCTCCAGTTCACACAACTGACGTTTCTTGCCTGCCTGCAGCGCCATGCGCCGCGCCAGCGAATTTTGCAGGGAGCGCACCACGTTGATGTTGGCAGGCACCCCGTTGGAGGTGTAGCCGGCCCGATAGGTCTTCATCTCCATCAGCTGGTTGAGCTGGGTCTTTTGCAGCCGCGGCAGCTCCAGATCCTCGAACAGCAAGTCCAGGTACTCGTCCTTGGAGATCTGGAAGACGAAATCATCGACTCCCTCTCCTTGATCCGAAGCCTGGCCCTCGCCACTCCCTTGGCCGCCGCCACCCCCTTTGGGCCGGTCAATCTTGTCACCAGATACGAACTGGTCGTTGCCTGGATGCACCATCTCCCGTTTGCCGCCATGACCCTGATGAAAATGGGGTTCCCCGATGTCCTTGGTCGGGATGCTGATGCTCTCACCCTTGTCCACGTCCTGAATGCTGCGCTTGGAGACAGCATCCGAGACCGCTTGTTTTATCTGCTTCTTGTAGCGGCGGATGAAGCGCTGCCGATTGACAGCGCTTTTGTTTTTGCCGTTGAGCCTGCGGTCGATAAAATGCGCCATAACTCCCCCTTGAACACGGCAGGGTCAGGATGACTTGCGTACCCTGAGATACCACTCGGAGAGCAGCCGCACCTGTTTACGTGTGTAGCCTTTCTCCATCATCCGTTCGACAAAGTTATCGTGCTTCTTCTGCTCCTCAGCCGAGGTTTTGCTGTTGAAGGAGATAACCGGCAGCAGCTCTTCCGTGTTGGAGAACATCTTCTTCTCGATCACGGTGCGCAGCTTCTCGTAACTGGTCCAGTTGGGGTTACGGCCTGCATTGTTGGCCCGGGCACGCAGCACGAAGTTGACGATTTCGTTGCGGAAATCTTTCGGGTTGCTGATCCCGGCAGGTTTTTCAATTTTCTCCAGCTCGCTGTTGAGAGACGCTCTGTCAAACAGCTGGCCGGTTTCTGGGTCACGATACTCCTGATCCTGGATCCAGAAGTCGGCGTAGGTGACGTAGCGATCGAAGATGTTCTGACCGTACTCTGAATACGACTCGAGGTAGGCGGTCTGGATCTCCTTGCCGATGAACTCGACGTAGCGCGGAGTCAGGTAACCCTTGATGAACTCCAGATAGCGATCGTGCAGCTCTTGCGGGAACTGCTCGCGCTCTATCTGCTGCTCCAGCACATAGAAGAGGTGCACCGGGTTGGCTGCCACTTCCGCGTGGTCGAAGTTGAAGACACGGGAGAGGATCTTGAACGCGAAACGGGTGGAAAGGCCGTTCATGCCCTCGTCAACCCCCGCATAATCCCGGTACTCCTGATAGCTTTTCGCTTTGGGATCCGTGTCTTTGAGACTCTCGCCGTCATAGACTCGCATCTTGGAATAGAGGCTGGAGTTTTCCGGCTCCTTGAGCCGCGACAGCACCGAGAACTGGCCCAGCAACTCCAGAGTACCCGGTGCGCATTTGGCCTCGGTCAGCTCGCTGTTGAACAGCAGTTTTTCATAGATCTTCACCTCTTCCGAGACGCGCAGGCAGTAGGGCACCTTGACGATGTAAACACGGTCGAGGAAGGCTTCGTTGTTCTTGTTGTTGCGGAACTGCTGCCACTCGGATTCGTTGGAGTGGGCCAGCAGGATGCCGTCGAAGGGGAGGGCGGAGAGCCCTTCGGTACCGTTGTAGTTCCCCTCTTGCGTCGCCGTCAGCAGCGGGTGCAGCACCTTGATGGGGGCCTTGAACATCTCGACGAACTCCATCATCCCCTGGTTTGCCTTGCATAGCGCACCGGAGTAGGAGTAAGCATCGGCATCATCCTGGGCGAAGTGTTCCAGCATGCGGATATCGACCTTGCCGACCAAGGAGGAGATGTCCTGGTTGTTGTCGTCCCCCGGTTCGGTTTTGGCGATGGCGATCTGATCGAGGATGGAGGGGTTCACCTTCTCCACCTTGAACTTGGTGATGTCGCCGCCAAACTCGTGAAGGCGCTTGGCGACCCAGGGAGACATGATGGGGCGCAGATAACGGCGAGGGATGCCGTACTCCTTCTCGAGGATTTCGCCATCTTCGTCGATGTCAAACAGGCAGAAGGGGTGATCATTCACTGGTGAGCCCTTGATGCGATAGATGGGCACTTTTTGCATCAGGGATTTGAGTTTCTCTGCCAGCGAGGATTTACCGCCGCCAACCGGTCCGAGCAGATAGAGGATCTGTTTCTTCTCTTCCAGACCCTGAGCGGAATGTTTGAGATAGGAGACAATCTGTTCGATGGCTTCTTCCATGCCATAGAAGTCTTTGAAAGCGGGATAACGCGCGACGACGCGGTTGGAAAAGAGACGGCTGAGACGTGGATTGGTCGAGGTGTCGATCATTTCCGGCTCGCCGATGGCGGTCAGCAGACGTTCGGCGGCAGAGGCGTAGCAGGATTTGTCCTGTTTGCACATATCCAGAAACTCCTGGATGCTGTACTCCTCCTCTCTGGCCTTCTCATACCGCTGTTGATAGTGCTCGAAGATGCCCATAACTTAGCCCTCGTTATAGTCGCTTGCCCTGAAAAAGAGTGGATCACTACTTTTGTTCTGTTTACCTCTTAAGCCTAGTCAACAGCCCCCAGTAATCCATCGCCATCATTGGTTTAAGTTTGTGCGGGAGCTTCCCGATCCTCGTGCGGGAAGAAGCAGTAAGTGACATACCTATGTTACTGACTGTTAAATTATTTTTGCCACGACAGTGATGCAAATGTCAAAGACATAAAAAATAAATCTTTGTGTGCCAGAGGGAGAAAATGGTGACGCTCTGTTTTGTCAGGGGGCGGTGCCAGCAAGGGCAAGGGCGGCAGGGAATAGAGGGTAAAAAGACGTGTCGCTTACGTCAACGTAATGTTACTTGCTTGGTGCTTTTGCTCTAATTTTTACATTGACGCTACATTCTGGCTGCTCTAGATTGGTCCTGTGTCGAGCAGTCATCGCTTTAGCAAGAGAGTGGGTGATTGTGCAGATACTAAGCTCTGTTTAAGCACGTTTCCGTTGGCTTGACCCTCGCATCCGCGAGGGTCTTATTTTTTCAGCGCCTGAACGGCGCCAAACCTGCAAGCTCAGGATTCGGCGGGATAGAGGGCTGACACCACCGCCAGCACCTCGGCGAAGGGATGGTTCGCCAACTGGCCAAAACCGGCCAGATCCCTGGCCTTTAGACGGGTGGTCAGCGGGGTGGCGATGCCACACAGGAAACGGGTCAGGATCCTGGGATGGCGCTGATGGCACAGGGCGATCAGCGGATCGCACCAGGCGCGCAAACCGTGCTCGTTGGGCAAGCCCGGTGATGGCAACGGCGGCAACACGGCGATCTCTCCCCGGCAGACGGAACAGTGCCCGCAGCGCTCGGGGGCGGCGTCGTCGGCAAAATAGCGGGCAAGCTCATGGCTGAGGCAGGTGGTCGAGGTGAAAAAGGCCAGCAGTGCCTGAAGGCGGGCCAGCTCGCTCTGCTCTTTCTTTTCAAACAATCCATGCAGCTCTTCGGCCAGGGTCACGGTATCGATTTGCTGGCTCAGCACCCGATAGAGCTCGGTCATCTGCTTGCTTTCAAGCTCGATCCAACCCTGCTGCTGCAGGTAGTCCAGCGCCGCCGCGGCGCGCTGGCGTTCTCCCTGATATCCCTGCCACAGCGCCTCGAAGTCAATGGTGCACCAGGTGCGCGCCTGGGGGGCGCAGGCAAAGACCTGCTCCAGGAACTGGCGGCGTTCGGAATTGAAACGAGCGAGGATCGCCTGTTTTTCCAGTACGAACCTGAAACGGTACTCGGCAAAGTAGCTGTAGGCCGGTGCAATGACCCCCGCCATCTCCAGATAGACCAGCAGGGTCTTGAGGGGCAGTTGGCGAATGTTGGTCTCGTTGGAGAGGCGCAGCAGGCTGAATTCCCACTCGGCGCCGCTCTGGCGCACGATATCGAGCAAGTGCGCGATGGCGTCCCTGTCCGGCGTATCCCCATAGACGAAGTTTTCCAGTACCGGCAACTGGGCGCGGCTCGCCAGCACGGTGCAGCGGGAGGGAAGCCCGTCACGTCCGGCGCGGCCTATCTCCTGGCTGTAGTTCTCGATGGACTTGGGCAGGTCGTAGTGAATGACCCGGCGAATGTCGGCCTTGTCGATGCCCATGCCAAAGGCGATGGTGGCCACGATGCAGTCGAGTCTGCCAGCCATGAAGTCATGCTGGATCTGGCTGCGCAGGGCGGGATCGAGCCCCGCATGGTAGGCGCATGCCCGGATGCCGCTGGCCTGTAGCTGCGCGGCGCACTGCTCTGCGCTGTGTTGCAGAGTCACGTAGACGATGGTGGGGGCGGCCGGATTCCGGTGCAGCTCCTCGCGCAGCCATGTATCGCGGGCACTGCCGGCCAGCGGGAGGACGGCCAGATCCAGATTGGGTCTGTAGAAACCGGTGACCACCAGATCGTCCCGGTCGATGGCAAATTTTGCCTGCATGTCCGCCATGACGGCCGGGGTGGCGGTGGCGGTCAGCAACAGCACCTGGGGAATGGCCAGTTCACGGCGATGATCCGGCAGCTTGAGGTAGTCGGGGCGAAAGTTGTGGCCCCACTCCGAGATGCAGTGGGCCTCGTCCACCACCAGCAGTGACAGGGGGATGTGGGCGATGAAGCGGCGAAAGCGCTCATTTTTGAGGCGCTCCACCGAAATCATCAGGATCTTGAGCTTGCCATCGCTGGCCTGCTGCATCACGCGCCGGCTCTCTTCCGCTGTCTGGCTGGAGTCCAGAGTGGCGGCGGCGATCCCCTTGCTGCGCAAAAAGGCGAGCTGATCGTGCATCAGGGCCAGCAGGGGAGAGATGACCAGGGTCAGGTGGGGCAGTGCGAGGGCGGGCAATTGATAACAGAGGGATTTCCCCGCGCCAGTCGGGAAGATGGCTGCGGCGCTCTTGCCGGCCAGCAGACGACTGATCACCGCTTCCTGCCCGGGCCGCAAGCGATCAAAGCCGAAGTGTCGGGTCAATAAAGAGGTGATCATGGCAAGGCTCCCTGAAAAAGGGCGTCATCATATCACTTCTGGCCCAGTGGTGGCCGATGATCGGACTGGTTTGGTGACATTTTGACCGTGGTTGATATTGTGTTATCACATTGTTGTAGATTTTTTGTGAGGTAACCCTGATATTTTTCAGTGATTATGTGGAAAAAAACCATGGCAGATGGGATATTCTTGTCCGCAACCCCACGCGAACGGGACAGATCCACCAGAAGAGCTGCCCACGGCGTCACCGTCAACGGACCGGTGCCAATGCGCGGGGCTGGTTGCCAACAGGACTAATGATTCACGCACCATGAGTGCACAGGGACTACTTGATGACACAACAACACCCCCTCATTCGACTGGTCAACAGCACCAGTCTGGTTAGCCAGATCCTAGTCGGTCTGGTATTCGGTATCCTTCTTGCGATGTTCATGCCCGAGTGGGCCAAGGCGGCGGGTCTGCTCGGCAGCCTGTTCGTCGGCGCCCTGAAGGCCGTGGCGCCGCTGCTGGTCTTCGTGCTGGTGATGTCGGCGATCATCGGCCACAAGCAGGGTCAGAAGACCAACATGAAACCGATCCTGCTGCTCTATGTGCTGGGTACCTTCCTGGCGGCTGCCGTGGCAGTGGTGGCGAGCTTCCTCTTCCCCTCCAACCTGCATCTGGTGGCAGGCGCTACCGAGATCACGCCGCCGGGGGGCATCACGGAAGTGCTGCAGACCCTGCTGTTCAACGTGGTGACCAACCCGGTGAAAGCACTGCTGGAAGCCAACTATATCGGCATCCTGGCCTGGGCCATCGGCCTTGGTATCGCCATGCGTCACGCCAATGAGAGCACCAAATCACTGATTTCCGATGTGTCCCACGGGGTTTCCGCCATCGTCAAGGCCGTGATCCGTTGCGCTCCACTCGGCATCCTGGGCCTGGTTGCCTCCACCCTGGCTGAAACCGGCTTCGATGCGCTGTTTGGCTATGCCCAGCTGCTGGTGGTACTGATCGGCTGCATGCTGTTCATCGCCTTCGTGGTCAATCCGCTCATCGTCTTCTGGAAGATCAAGCGCAACCCCTATCCCCTGGTGCTGACCTGCCTGAAAGAGAGCGGTGTGACCGCCTTCTTCACCCGCAGCTCCACCGCCAACATTCCGGTCAACATGGCCCTGGCCGAGAGGCTGCGCCTGCCGGAAGACACCTATGCGGTCTCCATCCCGCTGGGGGCCACCATCAACATGGCCGGCGCCGCCATCACCATTACCGTGCTCTCCATGGCGGCGGTGCATACCCTGGGGATGGAAGTGGACATGGCAACCGCCATTCTGCTCTCCGTCGTCGCCACCATCAGTGCCTGTGGCGCTTCCGGTGTGGCGGGCGGCTCCCTGCTGCTGATCCCGCTGGCGTGCAGCCTGTTCGGTATCAGCAACGACATCGCCATGCAGGTGGTGGCCGTTGGCTTCATCATCGGGGTGTTGCAGGATTCCGCCGAAACGGCCCTCAACAGCTCCACCGACGTGCTGTTCACTGCGGCGGCCTGCATGGCCGAGGATGAGAGCCTGCTGGATGCCGCCCCGGTCCCCAGCCGCGAAGCTTGATCCCCTCAGACTTTCCGCTCTGCACAGGCGCCCTCTTCGGAGGGCGCTTTTTATTTGCGCGCGCGTCAGGCGCCCTGCACCTTCTCGCCGTGTCATGGCACTGACAGTGCTCGGATCCCCCTGTGTGATTTCTCGGGAGGGGCCCGTTGGCTGCCTTACGTGTTCTCGCCACCGCCAACAAGCCATTCCCTGTACAAACGTGCCCGGCGCTGCATTCGCCGGGCATATCGGGCTGATTGTGCTGTCAGCATGGCGGCGTGTGACATCCCCTCTGGTGACCGAAGGGGTCATCTGCTCTTCGGACGCTGTACGGGAAGCCCGGTCAAGGCCCTCTCGGCGGTTTGCCTGCGCCCTGTAGCCGGTACTTTCCCTGAGTACCTTGAAGAAAGGCTCCATTGGGTGGGGGTGTCGGCTCTCTGGGCTAAACCCCGAAGAGCGGGCGTTCCTGGTAAGGACAAGGGCTCTGGTGTTCTGTCTGGCAAGGCCGATGGCGCGCAGCAGATGACGGGATAACACAGTACGTCTTGGTCGTGTGTCATTGGGGAAGGAATATGAGCGGCAAGCTGTCACCAAGGGGAAAGAGAGTGGGTGAAAGGGCTGTCTCTGATTTGAGGGCAGGGGGCTCTGATCATCTGAGCCCAGTACCTTATGATCACAACGAACTCAGCCCGGCAGAGGAGATCTGCCGGGCTGTGGGAGGCGCCGGGCCAGATGCTGGCCCGACGGTATCGCAGGAAGGCTTAGCCGACCAGTTGATAAAGGATGGCGGAGATGGCGATAAGGCCCATGGTCGCCACGAAGACGTTGCTGATCTGACCCTGGTATTTCGCCATGGCCGGGACGCGCTTGATGGCGTACATGGGCATGAGGAACAGGATGGTGGCGATGATGGGGCCACCCAGGGATTCGATCATCCCGAGGATGGAGGGGTTGATCACGGCCACGCCCCACAGGGTCAGGATGAAGAAGGCGATGATGAACAGCTCCACTTTCTTGTGGTTCGGTGCCTTGCCGGAGCTGCGCATGTTCTGGACGATCATCCCTTTCAGACCTTCACGGGCACCCAGATAGTGGCCGAAGAAGGAGGAGACGATGGCCACGAAGGCAACCAGCGGACCGAAGTAGGAGATGATGGGGCTCGCATGCTGGTTGGCCAGGTAGGAGAGCACGGCGATGTTCTGGGACTTGGCTTCTGCCAGCTGGGCCGGCGTCAGGCTCATCACGCAGGAGAAGACGAAGAACATCACGAAGCCCAGCAGAATGATGGCGGTGCGCTTGAGGATGGCGTCGGACTTGGCGACGGCATGCTCACCGTGATCACGGCGCTGAGCCAGGGCGAAGCTGGAGATGGCCGGGCTGTGGTTGAAGGAGAACACCAGCACCGGGATGGTCAGCCACAGGGTGGTGGCGAAATCCTTGGTGCTCGGCATTTCATTCAGGGCCGCACCGGTCCAGTCCGGGATCAGGTACAGGGAGATGCCCGCCAGAATGGCGATGAGCGGATAGACCAGGAACTCGGTCACTTTCAGCATCAGCTTCTCGCCAGCCAGCATCACGGACATCATGGCCATGATGAGCACGATGGAGAGGATCCAGCGCGGGGGCGGCGTCATCTGCAACTGGTTGACCAGGAAGCTTTCCACCGTGTTGGTGATGCCCACGCCGTAGATCAGCACGATGGGGTAGATGGCAAAGAAGTAGAGCAGGGTGATCAATTTACCGGCACCCACGCCGAAGTGCTCTTCCACCACCTGGGTGATGTCGGCATTGGGCTGCTTGGAGGAGAGCACGAAGCGCGCCAGACCACGGTGTGCCAGGTAGGTCATGGGGCCGACCAGCAGCGCCATCACTACCAGCGGCCAGAAGCCACCCATGCCGGCGTTGATGGGCAGGAACAGGATACCTGCACCGACGGCGGTACCGAACAGGCTGATCACCCAGGTGGTGTCTTGTTTACTCCAACCGCGAGATTGGACCGAGCTGATTCCTTGCTCCTGTGCGGCTGCAACATCCTGTGCGCCAGTGACAGTATTGGACATGTGTCTCACCCCGAATGTGTGGTTTTAATTAGTCGGCGCAAGAATACTTTCTTTTTAATCAAAAATGTTGATCAAATTCACCTTTGTGCGGCTAAAACCCGTACTTTCTTGTAGAAATGTGATCAAAAGAATAAAAAATCAAAATTTATTTATCAAATGCAGTGTTATTTGAATGTTAACTGGATAATTTCCCACCTCATCATGTTGTCGAAATGTTATGTCGAGATGTGTTGGGCAAGCTGGCGGATCATGCTGGCAGTGGCCCCCCAGATGAAAGATTGCTCCCAAGGGATCCAATAGATGGTGTGACGTCCGTCCGCCCTTGGCAGGCTCAGGGCTATGTGCTGCCCCGGATCCAGCACGTGGGCGAGGGGGACTTCGAAGGCCTGGGCCACCTCGTCCTGGCTCAGGGTCAGCCCGTAGCCTGGGTCGAGCATGGCGAGGACCGGCAGCACATCGTAGCGTGAGACGGTATTGAGAGGGGTGAGGCTGCCGATGATCCGGATCTGGGAGGGGGGAATGCCAAGCTCCTCCTCGGTTTCCCTGAGCGCGGTGTGAATGAGGTCCCGGTCTTCCGGGTCCTGGCGCCCGCCGGGAAAGCTGATCTGCCCCGGGTGGTGGCGCAGGGCGGCGCTGCGGCGCGTCAGCAGCAGGTGCAGGCCCTCGGGGCGCTCCACCAGGGGGATCAACACGGCGGCAGGTTTGAGCCCGGCCAGTGCCAGGCGATGGGCGGGGGCGGGGCGCTGCAGCAAAAAGCGGGTCAGCAGCTCGGCACTCGTCATCTCCATGGGTCTCCTTGTGTCGGCCCCGCAGGGCCGGATGGGGTCAAAGGGCATCGAGCAGTGGCAGGATGCGGGCCACCTTGTCGTAGGTCTCCTGATATTCGGCGTCGGGATCGGAGTCGGCGATGATGCCGCCCCCCGCCCAGCAGTGCAGCTGACCGGCTTCGGCGATCAGGGTACGGATGCAGATGCTGGTATCCATCCTTCCGTGCTGACTCAGATAACCGATGCTGCCGCAGTAGGCATTGCGCCGCACCGGTTCCAGCTCCTCGATGATCTCCATCGCCCGGATCTTGGGAGCCCCTGTGATGGAGCCGCCGGGGAAGCAGGCCCGCAGCAGATCCACTTCTTGCCAGCGCGCATCCAGTTCTCCGTGAATGGTGGAAACCAGATGATGCACCGCCGGGAAGGATTCCACGGCAAAGAGGTGCGGGACCGTGACCGACCCCGGCCGGCTCACCCGGCCGATGTCGTTGCGCAGCAGATCGACGATCATCAGGTTCTCCGATCTGTCCTTGTCGGCGCTGGCGAGCGACTCGGCCACCCTGGCATCCTGGGCGGGATCAGGGTGGCGAGGCCGGGTGCCCTTGATGGGCTTGGTCTCGATATGGCGCTTGTCGAGCAGCAGGAAACGCTCCGGGGAGAGGCTCAGAATGGCGCTGTGCGGCAGGCGGACAAAGGCGGAGAACGGCGCCTTGTTGGCGGCGCTCAGGGCGAGATAGGCGGACCATTCATCCCCCTGATAAGGGGCGCTGAAGCGCTGGGTCAGGTTGATCTGGTAACAATCCCCCGCCGCCAGATAGGCCTGGATACGGGCAAACTTGTCTCCGTATTCGGCCCGCGTCATGTTGCTCTGCCAGGGGCCGGTCAGGCGAAGGGGGAGGGGGGGTCGTTCGCGCTGCGCCATCAGCCAGTCGAGCCTGCGGGCGAGGCCGGCTTCATCACCCCAGTGGGCCAGTTGCCAGTGTCCCGTCGCGACATTTCGCAGCAGCGCCCAGTCGTAGATCCCGACCGCCATGTCGGGCACCTGGATGTCCTGTTGCGCCACTGCGGGCAGACGCTCGAATCGTCGGCCCAGATCGTAGCCAAAGAGTCCCAGGGCTCCCCCGATAAACGGCAATCCCGAGTCATCCTCAACGCGCTCCCCAAGCAGGGCTTGCTGGGTCTTGGCGAGCAGGGCGAGGGGATCGCCGTCATGATGGTGCTGGTGGTTATCCTGGGTGAGGCAGGTGCTGGTACCCCGGGTTTCCAGGGTGGCAAGCGGATCGGCGCTGATGATGTCAAAACCGTTGTCAGCCCCCAGGGGGCCGGCGGATTCCAGCAGGATGGCCCAGGGTTGGTGTTGCAGGCAGGCAAACCAGGTGTGGAGCGAGGCCTGCGGGTCGAAATGGTGGATATGCAGTCTTGGTTTCATTTTTTGTTACATAGGCAACAGTTTGCGCCCGGCTCCCTAGCCGGTTCGGGTGGTCAAGCGTATCATGGCCGCCGGCATTTTTAAGAAAAACACCGTTATAAAAACACGCCGCAGTCTGCCGGCTCCAGGTGCATTTGCCACCTGCCGAAGGCCCGGCTCATATGGAAGCCCTTGCTCGCGCAAGCGATAACAAGGACCAGTGAGGATGATATGAGCATCATTAGAAAACAGGACTTTATCGATTCCATTGCTGACGCCCTGCAGTACATCTCCTTCTACCACCCCCTCGATTTCGTGCAGGCCGCCAAGGCCGCCTATGACCGCGAGATCAACCCGGCCGCCAAAGATGCCCTGGCCCAGATTCTGATCAACTCCCGCATGTCTGCCGAAGGTCATCGCCCGCTCTGTCAGGACACCGGTATCGTCACCTGCTTCGTCAAGATCGGCATGCAGGTACAGTGGGACAGCGACATGACGGTCCAGGAGATGGTGGATGAGGGCACCCGCCGCGCCTATACCAATCCGGACAACCCGCTGCGCGCCTCCGTGCTGGCGGATCCGGCCGGCAGCCGCAAGAACACCAAAGACAATGCCCCCGCTGTCGTGCACATCGACATGATCCCGGGCAACAAGGTGGAAGTGAGTATCGCGGCCAAGGGCGGCGGCTCCGAAAACAAATCGAAGATGGTGATGCTCAATCCCTCCGACGACATCGTGGAGTGGGTGCTCAAGACGGTGCCGACCATGGGGGCTGGCTGGTGCCCGCCCGGCATGCTCGGCATCGGCATCGGCGGCACCGCCGAGAAGGCGGCGGTGCTCGCCAAGGAAGCTCTGATGGAGCACATAGACATCCAGGAGCTGATTGCCCGTGGTCCCGAGACCACCGAAGAGAAGCTGAGGGTCGAGCTCTATGACAAGGTCAACAAGCTCGGGATCGGTGCCCAGGGGCTGGGCGGCCTGACCACGGTGCTGGATGTGAAGGTGAAATCCGCACCGACCCACGCCGCCTCCAAGCCCGTGGTGATGATCCCCAACTGCGCCGCCACCCGTCACGTGCATTTCGAACTCGATGGCTCCGGCCCGGCGGAGCTGACACCCCCCAGGCTGGAAGACTGGCCGGAGATCACCCGTGAGTCCGGTGGCAATGTGCGCCGGGTCAACGTGGATGGCATCACCAAGGCAGAGCTTGCCAGCTGGAAGAGCGGTGATACCGTGCTGCTCTCCGGCAAGATCCTGACCGGCCGCGACGCCGCCCACAAGCGCATCGCCGACATGCTGAAAAAAGGTGAAGGACTGCCGGAAGGGGTCGATTTCACCAACCGCTTCATCTATTACGTGGGCCCGGTCGATGCGGTGCGTGACGAGGTGGTCGGCCCGGCTGGCCCCACCACGTCCACCCGGATGGACAAATTCACCGACATGATGCTGGGAGAAACCGGCCTTATCGGCATGATCGGCAAGTCCGAGCGCGGCCCCAAGACGGTCGAGAGCATCAAGCAGCACCAGGCTGTCTACCTGATGGCGGTGGGCGGCGCCGCCTATCTGGTAGCGAAAGCCATCAAGAAGGCGCGCGTGGTGGCCTTTGCCGATCTGGGGATGGAGGCCATCTACGAGTTCGAGGTGGAAGACATGCCGGTCACCGTGGCGGTCGACTCCCAGGGCAACAACATCCACGAGACCGGCCCGGCCTACTGGTCCGCCAAAATTGCCGAGCTGGAGACCAAGCTGGCTTGATCAATCGGACTTCGATGCAAACGGAGGGCGATTAGCCCCCGTACAGCAGCATGTTGAAAGGCGACCCTCGGGTCGCCTTTTTTTGCGGGCCCCATTTGACGGTCTGGGCCTGAGCAAATTTAC
>NZ_JALIHH010000062.1:0-18936 GCF_022869435.1 Aeromonas sp. LsrichE-8G | reverse complement strand
CTGTGCTGCTGTGCTGCTGTGCTGCTGTGCTGCTGTGCTGCTGTGCTGCTGTGCTGCTGTGCTGCTGTGCTGCTGTGCTGCTGTGCTGCTGTGCTGCTGTGCTGCTGTGCTGCTGTGCTGCTGTGCTGCTGTGCTGCTGTGCTGCTTTGTCTTTGTCGCCATGGCATCCCGGGTCGGAAGCCTGGATAACCCGGTGGGCAATGCCGGCGCATTGGCTGTCACGCCGAAGGGGCGATCAGTGGTTCAGGTAGATATCCTGGCCGCCGTAGCTCAGTGCCCCACCCAGAGGGGTTGCGGGCTCGAAGAAGCGGGTCAGGACACCGGCACGCTGGCCCAGGGTGCTCAATGTGCTCCGGTCCAGGGCGACCTGTTCGGGCAGCCAGGTCAGCACGGCGGCGCAGTGACCATTGATCAGGCTCTGCTCCAGCAGGCGCTGCCAATTCTTGATCTTGGGGGCGTGCACGACAAGCACCCTGGCAGGATTGATCCCTCTGGCCTGCAATTGCGCGGCGGCGGGCAGACCGGGCGGGGCGACGAGCAGGATCCAGCCACTGTCAGACTGACTCAGTTGCCCCAGGGCATCCAGCAGCGGCGCTTCCTGATGGAGAGGGCCGCGCCGCTGCTCTTGTCCCATCTTGCTCTGATGACGAGTGGGCCAGGTGGTGATCAGACCGGCAGAGGAGGAGGGGGGGCAAAGATTCAGGGGCTGGCTCATATGTCGTTCCTGTATGAATAACCATGCTGTATGCGCATACAGTAGTTCTGTTCGCAAGGAGTGACAAGTCATTTGTGGCTAAAAGTGTGAGCCGATTAACAGGAGATGACTTTAACTACATGATTAAAAAGGATATTTATATCTTCCTTATACAGGGTGTTTTTTAACCTGTAGACAAACTTCGGGTCGGCGCTCATGGTTATACAGTCCTGTATAGGGAGAGGAGGGAGCGAGATGGACGTTAGTACCTTGCAACGACTGGATGCGAACATTCTGCTCGGGATCATCAACGAGAAGCTGCGGCTGGAGTGTGATGGTCTGGAAGAGCTGCTGGCTTACTACGACATGACAGAAGATCAGCTGGCTACCCGTCTGCAACAGATCGGGTATCACTACGACCCTATGAGCAATCAGTTCAAGGCACATGGTTAATTGAAATCAAAGGGTGCTCCGATTGGGGCATCCTTTTTATTACCTGACGAGGGGGTGTGAATTGAAAGCGCTTTCAATTTCTCCCTAGTCGGCGGTTATTTTCACGTATTTTCAGTCACAGGCAATCATTGAAAACCTATTCATGAAACTATCTTTTTTGTTTTCTTATATCACTATGATTTAAAACGAAATTTATATTTCATTCAGGCTGGCTCAAGGAAAGGGTTTTCATGGTGAAACTGTCATTTTTATGCGTTAAAGTGTGACTCACGTTAACTTTTAAACCCTTGGCTTTAGCTAGTATGCCCCCGCCGGAGCATATTCTGAGATAACAACAGCGCCGGTCCACCCGATGGGATGACATTTTTTATTTGTAACGAAGGAAAATGGTTTATGGCTACCAAGAAGAAGACAGACCAGGATCTCCAACTGGATAAAGATCAGCTCAAGGCGAGTATCGTGCGTCACCTGCGTTCTACCTTGGGTACAAGCGAACAGAAAGCCTCTCCGGATGCCTGGTGGAAAGCGACCGCTGCCGCCGTCAATGAACAGGTGTACGAGCGCCTGACCCGTACTCAGCAGGCTCACTTCAAGAAAGATACTCGTGCGATTCACTATCTCTCTGCTGAATTTTTGATGGGGCGTTTGACCTCCAACAACCTGCACAACCTCTCCCTCTACAAAGTCTGTGAAGAGGCGCTGGGTGAACTTGGTCTGGAACTGACCGATCTGTGTGAACAAGAGCCTGACATGGCCCTTGGCAACGGCGGCCTGGGTCGTCTGGCTGCCTGCTTCATCGATTCCCTGGCCACTCTGAACTACCCGGCGGTGGGCTATGGCATCCACTACGAGCACGGCCTGTTCCGTCAGGAAATTCAGGATGGCCGTCAGATCGAGCGTCCGGACTCCTGGCGCGAATATGGCAACCCCTGGGAGATCTGCCGCCCGGAATCGGTGCAGGAGATCCCGCTCTACGGCTACGTGGAGACCGTCTTTGGTGACAAGGGTGGCCTGAAGAAGGTGTGGCACGCCGGTCGCAAGATCAAAGGGGTGCCCTGGGACATTCCGGTGGTCGGCTTCGGTGGTCACACCGTCAACATCCTGCGTCTGTGGGAATCCCGCGCCTCCGAGTTCTTCGACTGGGACGTGTTCAACGCCGGTGGTTATATCGACTCCCAGGCCGAGAAGGCCCAGGCCGAGACCATCTCCAAGGTGCTCTACCCGAACGATGAGACCGACGCCGGCAAGGAGCTGCGCCTGATCCAGCAGTACTTCTTCTGCGCCTGCTCCATCAAGGACATCATGCGTCGCTACAAGCGGGTGCATGGCAGTGACTTCAGCAACTTTGCCGCGCAAATCGCCATCCAGCTCAACGATACCCACCCCACCGTGGCCATCCCCGAGCTGATGCGCGTGCTGGTGGACGAAGAGGGGCTGAACTGGGATACCGCCTGGGGCATCTGCTATCAGGTCTTCTCCTACACCAACCACACCCTGCTGCCGGAAGCGCTGGAGAAGTGGTCCGTCAGCCTGTTCGAGAAGGTACTGCCCCGTCACCTCGAGATCATTTATGAAATCAACGCCCGCTTCCTGAACGAGCTGGTGGAGCCCAAGTGGCCGGGCAACGATGCCATCAAGGCCAAGCTCTCCATCATCGAAGAGGGTGACGTGCGCAAGGTGCGTATGGGCAACCTGTGCGTCATCGGCTCCTCCAAGGTGAACGGCGTGGCCGAGATCCACTCCAAGCTGGTGAAGGAAGATCTCTTCCCCGAGTATGCCGAGCTGTGGCCCGAGAAGATGTGCAACGTCACCAATGGTGTGACTCCCCGTCGCTGGCTGCTGGCCTGCAACCCGGAACTGGCCGAACTCTACAACGAGGTGGTGGGCAAGGAGTGGCCGCTGCAACTGGACAAGCTGCGCAGCGTGGTGAAGTTTGCCGACGACAAGGCGTTCCAGCAGCAGTTCATGACCATCAAGCGCCACAACAAGGAGAAGCTGGTCAAGGTCATCAAGGCGGAAACCGGCATCGACGTGAGCGCGGAGGCGATCTTCGACGTCCAGATCAAGCGTCTGCACGAGTACAAGCGCCAGCAGCTGAACCTCATCCACATCATGGCGCTCTACCGTCGCCTGCTGGCGAACCCGGACTATGACATGCATCCGCGGGTGTTCATCTTCGGCTCCAAGGCGGCGCCCGGCTACAAGCTGGCCAAGGACATCATCTACGCCATCAACAAGCTGGCGGAGCGGGTCAACAACGACGCCCGTATCCAGGGCAAGCTGAAAGTGGTGTTCATGCCGAACTACCGCGTGAGCCTTGCCGAGAAGCTGATCCCGGCGGCGGATGTCTCCGAGCAGATCTCCACCGCAGGTTACGAAGCATCCGGTACCGGCAACATGAAGATGGCGCTGAACGGTGCCATCACCATCGGGACGCTGGATGGAGCCAACATCGAGATCGCCGAAGAGGCGGGTGCCGAAAACTGCGCCATCTTCGGTCTGAATGTGGACGAGGTGAAGTCCCTGAAGGCGCGCGGCTACAACCCGTATGACTTCTACTACGCCAACTCCGAACTGAAAGCCGTGCTGGACTGGTTTGATACCGACTACTTCACGCCGGGTCGCCCGGGGGAACTCTCCTCTATCAAGCGTTCCCTGCTGGAAGGGGGAGACCCTTACCTGACCCTGGCGGATTTCGAGTCCTACTCCGAGGCGCACAAGCTGATCGACGCCTGGTACCGGGATCCGGCCCTGTGGGCGAAGAAGGCCATCATCAACTCGGCCACCATGGGCAAGTTCAACTCCGACCGCTCCATCCAGGATTACGTAGACCGGATCTGGAAACTGACGAGCTGCAGCGTCGGCTGATGTCTGCTCCAGTGAAAAACCCCGCGATGCGGCAATGCTGTTCACTTAAGAGAATTTGAGTTCCAGTCCACGTAGTATCAGGACAAAAAATCGAGGGAGGCATGATGCCTCCCTCTTTCTATTGCAAGCCCCGCTGGATAAAGGCTGGAGGAAGATCGACTGGACACAGCCTTGCCCCCTCAACTCAAATCCAATTTATGAATAATCAGTCAAAAAAGTGCTTATCTGAACAGCATTGCCGCGATGCGGGGTTTTTTTTCATCTGTCGGGTTGAGAGAGGCTCAGGGCCTGTCGACCACCCGGGTGTCCGCCGGCACCCGTTTCTTGCCGGTGATCATCGCCCTGACGAGATCGCCCCGTACCAGGCGATCCAGGGCGATGACGGCCAGTACATGGACGAAGATGGTCACCTGCAGCCCCTTGGCAAAGAACTCGTGGATCTCTTCCATGCGATGGGTGCCGGAGAGCGGCCCGTATTCGGTCATGATCCCGCTGGCGGCGGTGCCGACAAGGCAGGTCAACAGCAGCAGTATCATCAAGGACCCCAAAGGATTGTGACCGGCATAGTAGGGGTGGCGCCCCTTGATCGTCTCCTTGAGATAGGTGATGACGCCGGTCGGTGTCGGCAGCCACTGGGCGAAGCGGGCATGATAGGAGCCGATGAATCCCCATACGATGCGCAGTGCCAGCAGTCCGGCCAGCGCATATCCCGCATAGCGGTGGTTGCGCGCCCCCTCTTCAAGGATGAAGAGATTCAGCACGCACAACAGCACAGTGGCCCAGTGAAATCCCCTGACCACCGGATCCCATACCATGATTTCACGGTTGTTCTGCATCGTCTTTCCCATGAGGTGATCCCCTTGTCGTGATGTCCATGATCATCGCCATCGTCAGCCATGGCTGCGTGATGGCCGTTGTCAGCATCATGGAGGTGATTTCTTAAGTGCGAGTTAATGTCGCCGTGATGTCACGGGTAGGGAGTGCGGTGGTTTCGGGGCGAGAAAAAGCCCCGGCGATGCGGGGCTTGGAGGGGCATTAGGGGGCGAACCTCAGTGGAGGATATCCCCCATGAAATAGGCCAGCATGGTCAGGATGACGGTGAACACCAGGTTCAGTACCAGGCCGGCCCGCATCATCTCCCGCTGCTGGATATGGCCGCTGGCGAAGACGATGGCGTTGGGGGGCGTGGCCACCGGCAGCATGAAGGCACAGGAGGCGCCGACGGCGATCAGCACGGAGACCACGATGGGGGAGACCCCCAGAGCCTCGGCCACCCCGGCGAACAGCGGCACCAGCAGCGCGGCGGTGGCGGTGTTGGAGACCAGCTCGGTCAGGAACACCACGAAGGCGGCCAGGCAGAGCAGGATCACGAAGATGGGCATGGAGGAGAGGCCGCTGGAGAGGTGCTCCGCCAGGAAGGCGTTGGCCCCGGTCTGCTTGAGGATGGCGCTCAAGGTGAGACCACCCCCGAACAGCAGCAGCACGCCCCAGTCGGTGTTCTGGTTGATGTCATCCCAGCTGGCGACCCGGCTGACGGCGATGGCCAGGATGGCGCCCATGGCGATCAGGGTATCGAACTGGGGAATGCCGCCCAGTGCCTTGGCAAGAGGCTGGGATCCAATCCACAGCAGCACCGTGGTCAGGAAGATGGCCAGGGTCACCTTGCGCTGGCCTGTCCACTCGATGGTGACCTGCTCGGTGCTGACCTGGTGGGAGAGATTAGGACGGGTGACCAGATAGAGCAGGCCGATGCCTACCGGCATGAAGATGATCACCACGGGGATGCCGAACTCCAGCCAGTCGGTGAAGCCCAAGCCCATCTGAGCGGCGGCGATGGCATTGGGGGGGCTGCCCACCAGTGTGCCGATGCCACCGATGCTGGCGCTATAGGCGACGCCAAGCAGCACGAAGACCAGGGTGCGGCGCTCCTTGTGAACGTCCAGCCCCTTCAGCATGCCGAGTGCCAGCGGCATCATCATGGCCGCGGTGGCGGTGTTGCTGATCCACATGGAGAGGGCGGCCGTGATGGTGAAGAGCACGATGGAAGCCCAGCCCAGGTGTCCCTTGGCGAGCTGCATCACCTTGCCGGCGATCTGGGTGTCGAGTCCCTGCTTGGAGAGGGCTGCCGCGAGGGCAAAGCCGCCAAAGAAGAGGAACAGGACGGGGTTGGCAAAGTCGGTCAGCGACTTGCTCATGTCGAACACCCCGAGCAGGGTGGCGAGCACCGGGATGGAGATGGCAGTGATGGTGATGTTCACTGCCTCGGTCAGCCAGAGGATGGCGATGAAGATCAGGATGGCCAGCCCCTTGTTGACCATGGGGTCAAACGGGAGCCATGCCAGCATGGCGCAGAGCAGGAGCAGATCCAGGATGACGATCCCGGACTTGATGTCCAGCCAGCGTGAGGGGGGAGTCGGAGGTACAGCCGATGTGTGCATAACGTTCTCTCGGTTAATTTATGGTTGTTGTTGTGATGCCGAGGTTACATATATCCCCCTGTTTGAAACAGGGGGATATGGTCAAATCATGTGGCGACTCACAGAGTCAAGTGAAAATGGATCTTCAATCAAACAGAAATGAAACATTTCATTTTCATTTGACGGGGGAGGTGAAGGAGAGCAGCCACTCCTTGAACAGGCTCTTGGGCAGGGAGCCGCTGCGCTGTGCCAGGATCTCCCCCCGCTGGAAGACCATCAGGGTAGGAATGCTGCGAATGCCATAGCGACCTGCGATGGCGGCCTCCTGCTCGGTATCGAGTTTCACGAAGCGAAGGCGGGGCTCAAGCTCCCGGGCGACCTCCTGAAAGACGGGGGCAAACTGCAGGCAGGGGCCACACCAGCTTGCCCAAAAGTCCACCACCACCGGGATGTCGGACTGGATCAGGGCATCGAAGCTGGCCTGACGCCCCGCCACCGGGGTTTGTTCGAAGAGGGCGTGACGACAGCGGCCACACTTCGCGTTTGAGTCTGCTTTTTCGACAGGCAGGCGGTTGCGGGTAAAGCATTGGCTACAATAGGTGGTGACAAGTGACATAATTGCTTCCTTATTTCATGGCCCGGCAACATCTTTATTGCAATCAGAGCGCCGACTAACGGTAACATAGCACTCAGTGGTTTTTCACAGTTGGCCTCCGGCCGTGACCTGATGTCACCGGATGGCCGACCATGACATGAGAATCGAGACGGGATGAAGAGTGTTGCACGGGGCAATCGTGTTGTCTTTGGCCTTATCATCGTATCGCTGGTGGGCTTTTCTGCCTATTGCTGGCAGTTGCTCAGCCAGCAGCAGCGTGCCTTCGATTTGAGCGTGGCGGCTGAGATGGTGCTCAATCGGGTCAATACCGATACCGTCTATCTGCTGGGGCGCGAGAAGGCCAGCGATGGCAGCGTACAGCAACGCCTGAGCCTGCTTTCCAGTCACCTGGACAGGTTCGTCAGGCTGGTGCACGAGGATCCGGAGTCGGTGGACGACCCCGGCTCCCAGGCGTTGCAGCGGGACATCGACGGTTATCTGCTGGATCTCGCCAGGCTCTACACCATGGAGATGACCATCGAGTATCTGGCTCCCCGCTTCCAGGGCCAGCTCAAGGCGTTGCAAGGCACCCTGCCGGTCGGTGAGGCGCAGTACCGCGACCTGACCGAACTCATGCGCCTGCACCACTACCTCAGACGTAGCTGGGATCAGAACGAGCAGCGACAACTGTTGCAACTCCAGCAGCACCTGCTTGACCGCTATGGCGAGCAGCCGAGGGTCGCGGCCCTCGTCCGGCTGGGCCAGGAGTTCAATCAGCAGGTGATGGAGTACCATCGCCTGCGCAATCAGGTGGTGGAGATGAAGGGGCTGAGCTCACTGCCCGCCTGGAAGCAGAGCAAGCTGGAGCGGGCCTCCTCCCTCAAGAGCCGCTTCTACCTGATGGTGCTGGGGGGGGCGCTGCTCTGCTTCTCGCTAGTGGCCGCGACCCTGTGGCGTCGCAACCAGAAGCTGAGCGAGCTCTCTCGCCATGCCGCGCTGCTGGCCCAGGCCAAGAGCGACTTCCTGGCCAACATGAGCCACGAGATCCGCACCCCCATGAATGCCATCATCGGCTTCAGCGCCCTGGCACTGCAAACCAGTCTGGATCCCCAGCAGCGGGACTATCTCAACAAGATCAAATCCTCGTCGGACACCTTGCTGCTGCTCATCAACGACATTCTGGATCTCACCAAGGTGGAGTCCGGCAAGTTGACCTTGGAGGAGATCGACTTCGATCTCAGCGAGCAGCTCGACTCCCTCGCCGCCATGTTCGCGGATCTGGCGGAGCGCAAGCACATCGAGGTCATCATCAACAAGTCTCCCGCCGTGCCCGACTTTCTGCGCGGGGATCCGCTGCGCCTCGGTCAGGTACTGGTCAACCTGGTGAACAATGCCATCAAGTTCACCGAGCGGGGCGAGGTGGAGGTGGCCATCACCCTCACCAGCCAGCATCCCATGCGGGTCTGTTTCAGCGTGCGGGATACCGGCATCGGCATCGCCCCGGAGAAGCAGGCCCAGCTGTTCCAGCCCTTTACCCAGCTGGAGGCGGGCAATACCCGCAAATATGGCGGCTCCGGGCTTGGCCTCAACATCTCCCAGCGCCTGGTGGGGCTGATGGGCGGGGAGATCACCGTGCAGAGCAAACCCGGGGTGGGCTCCACCTTCCTGTTCGAGATCCCCATCTCCCAAGCGGTGTACGGGGTCTCGGGGCGCCGGGTCTTCTTCGATCACCAGCCCCTGATCCTGATGATGGATGACAATGAGCTGGTGCTGGAACTGGCCAAGGACATCCTGGGGCGGGCGGGGGCGTCCGTCATCACGGTCAACAGCCTCTCCCGCGCCCGTCAGGTGCTGCGTGAAGAGGGGCATCACATCCGCCTCGCCATCCTCGACTGGCGCATGGGTCAGGAGGATGGCCTGGACTTGGCCCTCGAGATGTACCAGCACAGCCAGTGGCGGCGCCTGCCTGTCCTGATGACCAGCGCCTGGTCCAGGGAGGGGCTGCACGGGCGGATGGAAAGCATGGGACTGACCCACTTCCTGGCCAAGCCCATGACCGAAAACGCCTTGCTGGCCAAGGTGGACGAACTGCTCAACGGCAGCTCCCATGACAGCAAGGTCCGCCAGGCGGAGGCACAGGGGGATCAGCAGCAGTTCCGGGAGCTGCTGCGTGGTACCCGGGTGCTGCTGGCCGAGGACAACCGGGTCAACCAGCAGCTCATTCTGGAGTACCTGCGCCGGGTGGAGGCCAAGGTCACCGTGGTGGACAACGGCCGCGAGGCGGTGGAGCAGGTGGCGGAGCAGCCGTTCGACGTCATCCTGATGGATCTGCAGATGCCGGTGCTGGACGGGCTGGATGCCACCCGCCAGATCCGCAAGATGGTGGACAAGCATGATGTGCCCATCATCGCCCTCACCGCCAGCGCCATGCCGGGGGACAGGGAGCGCTGCCTTGGCGTCGGCATGAACGGCTATGTCACCAAGCCGGTGAGCAAGCTCGATCTCTACAACAACCTGCTGCAATGGGTGAAGAGCAGCGGCGGGGAGCCCAAGGTGCCCATCGAGGTCAAGCCGCCGGCCCTCATGGGCGTGCTGGATCTGGAGGATGCCCTGCGCCGGCTGGAGCATGACAGGGAGGCGCTGCAGATCCTCTTCAAGCTGTTCCTCTCCGAGCACAAGGACGATCTGTGGGACATCCGCACCGCCCTGCGTCGCCAGCAGCCCGAAGTGGCGTGCCGCTTGCTGCATACCCTGAAGGGGGTCTCGGCCAACATCTCCGCTTCCCGCCTGCAACTGCTGGCCGGGGAACTGGAGTGGCGGCTGCGGCTGCAGGAGGAGCTGAGCGAGGGGGAGCTCAACCAGTTGCAGCAGGTCTTTACCCAGACCCGGGAGGAGGTCTCCCACTTCCTGCTCACCGGGGAGCAGCAGGAGTCGGTCGCTTTCCCGTTTTCGCCCCCCGACAAGCGGCTCTGAGGGAGGGCAAGATAGCAATCGTTCTCAAGTCACCCGCTTCAGGCTATGATGACCCACTCGTTCGCCCCCGCCAGGGGGCGATTGTATTGAGCTTCTCTTCATGATCACGCGGCAGCGCGCCGCGACCAAGGACTTCTCTGTGAGCGTATTTTTGCGGCTTGGCTGGTTTTTCAAGGATCAGTGGCGGCGTTATCTGGTGGCCATCTCCCTGCTGATGCTGGTGGCCCTGTTTACCGTGATCCCCCCCAAGGTGGTGGGCTGGGTGGTGGATGGCATCGCCAAGGGTGACCTGGACAGCGGCACCCTGACCGGCTATCTGGCGGGGCTTTTTGGCCTGGGACTGCTTATCTACCTGCTGCGCTACGTGTGGCGGGTCATGCTGTTCGGTGCCTCCTACCGGCTCGCCTACGTGCTGCGCAACCGGCTGTTCAGCCACTTCACCCGCATGAGCCCGGATTTCTACCAGCGCCACCGCACCGGTGATCTGATGGCCCACGCCACCAACGACATCCAGGCGGTGGAGATGACCGCAGGGGAAGGGGTACTGACCCTGGTGGACTCCTTCATCGTCGGCATCCTGGTGCTCTCCATCATGTGCAGCCAGTACTCCTGGCAGCTGACCCTGCTCTCCCTGCTGCCCCTGCCGGTGATGGCCTTCTTCATGAACCGCTTCGGGACCCAGATCTACAAGGAGTTCAAGGCGGCTCAGGGGGCCTTCTCCCGCCTCAACAACAAGACCCAGGAGGCCCTCTCCGGGGTGCGGGTGCTCAAATCCTACGCGGTCGAATCCCTAGAGGACGAGGGCTTTGCCGAGCTGACCCGTCAGGCGGGGGAGCGCAACATGGCGGTGGCCCGCATCGACGCCAAGTTCGACCCCGTGATTTACCTGTGCATCGGCTGCTCCTATTTTCTGGCTGTCGCAGGGGGCAGCGCCCTGGTGCTGCAAGACAAGCTGACTCTGGGGGAGCTCACCAGCTTCACCATGTACCTCGGCCAGCTCATCTGGCCCATGTTCGCCATCGCCTGGCTGTTCAACATCATCGAGCGGGGCAGCGCCGCCTACTCGCGCATCGAAAGCCTGCTGGGGGAGCACAGCGACATCGAGGAGCCGGCCCATCCCATGGCGCTGGCCTCGGCCTTTCCCCTGCGGGTGCTGGGGCTGGGCTACCGGCTGGAGCAGCGCACCCTGTTGCAGGGGGTGGATGTCACCCTGCAGGCTGGCGCCATGCTGGGGATAGTGGGACGCACCGGGGCAGGCAAGAGCTCCCTGCTCAAGCTGCTGATGCGCCTGGCCAACCCCACGGCCGGGGAGATCCGCATGGGGGAGGTGCCCATCTCGCAACTGTCGCTGGGTGAGCTGCGCAGCCAGTTTGCCTATGTGCCCCAGGAGCCGTTTCTGTTCTCCACCACCATCGCGGCCAACATCGCCCTGGGCCGCCCCGAGGCGAGCCGGGAGGAGATTGAGCGGGTGGCGCGCATCGCCTGCGTTCACGACGACATCAGTCGCTTCCCCAAAGGGTATGAAACCGAGGTGGGAGAGAAGGGGGTGACCCTCTCCGGCGGTCAGAAGCAGCGTCTGGCCATCGCCCGCGCCCTGCTGCTGGATGCCCCTATCCTGGTGCTGGATGACGCCCTCTCGGCGGTGGATGCCCACACCGAGCAGCAGATCCTGCTGGCCCTCAAGGTCCACAAGCGCACCCTGGTGCTGGTGAGCCACCGCATGACGGCGGTGGAGCAGGCGGACGAGATCCTGGTGCTGGAACAGGGCGCGATCAGCGAGCGGGGCCGTCACGAGACCCTGATGGCCAGGAACGGCTGGTACGCGGACATGGTCCGCTACCAGCGCCTGGAGCAGGACGTGGAGGAGAGCCTGTGAACAGGATGACAAGGCCCCTGGTTTCCTTCACCCCCCGCCCGGCTCCCGCGAGCGGAGAGGGGAGCAAAGAGAGTCAATTCCCGTGGAACGTTGCGCTGGAGGCAAGTCTGTGAATCCAACCATCAAACGGCTGCTCGCCTACTGCGCCAGCTACCCCCGCTGGCTGGTGCAGGCGGGCATCTGCCTGCTGCTCGCCACCGGCGCCGAGGTGGCGGGTCCCTTGCTCATCAAGCTCTTCATCGATGACTACCTGGCGCCGCGCCGGCTGGAGTGGGGCATCATCGCCGCCCTTGCCGCCGGTTATCTGGGGTTGCAGGTGTTGTCGGCGGCCGGCTTCTACCTGCAATCCCTGCGCTTCAACCGCATCGCCCAGGCGGTGGTGCAGCGTCTGCGCGAGCAGGTGTTCGCCACCGCCATCCGCCTGCCTGCCCGCTATTTCGACAAGCACCGCTCGGGCTCCCTCATCTCCCGCATCACCAACGACACCGAGGCGATCATGAACCTCTATGTCCAGGTGATAGGGCTCCTGGTGCAAAAAGTGGTGCTCCTGTGCGGCATCCTGCTCTCCATGGCGCTGCTGGACTTTCACCTGATGCTGGTGTGCGCCACCCTGCTGCCGGCGGTGGGGGCCGTGATGTGGCTCTACCAGAAACTGAGCGTGCCCGTGGTGCGGGCGACCCGATCCTTGCTCTCCGACATCAACAGCCGTCTCAACGAGTCGTTGCAGGGGATGCCGGTGATCCAGGCCATGGTGCAGGAGCGCCACTTCGCCATTGCTTTTGCGGGGGTGAACCAGCAGCACTGGCAGGCGCGGATCAAGAGCCTCAAGATCAACGGCATCCTGCTGCGCCCCCTCATCGATCTCTTCTACATGATGGTGCTCATCGGTCTGCTGGCCCTGTTTGCCCACGAGGGGCTGAGCACGGCGGGGGCCATTCAGGTGGGGGTGCTTTACGCCTTCATCAGCTATCTGGGGCGGATGATCGAGCCCCTCATCGAGATGACCAACCAGCTCAACCAGTTGCAGCAGGCCATGGTGGCGGGGGAGCGGGTATTCGCCCTGCTCGATGAAACCCGCGAGAGCACCGACGGGGAGGTGCGCCCCCTGGAGGGACGGGTACGCTTCGACGGGGTGGGCTTCTCCTACGACGGGGAGCAGCAGGTGCTGCAAGATGTGAGCTTTGCCACCCGGCCGGGCCAGATGCTGGCGCTGGTGGGCCACACCGGCAGCGGCAAGTCCACCATCATCAGCCTGCTGATGGGTTTCTACCCCCTGGATCGGGGGAGCATCCACTTCGATGATCACCCCATGAACGGCCTGGCTCTCTCGGCGGTGCGCCGCAGCATCGGCCTGGTGCAGCAGGATCCTTTCATCTTCGTCGGCACCCTGGCCGAGAACCTGCGCCTTGGGCGTGACGGCATCGAGGATGGGCGGCTCTGGCAGGCCCTGGAGGAGGTGCAGCTGGCCGATTTCGTGCGCCGCCTGCCCGATGGCCTGGCCACCCTGATGGAGGAGGGGGGCAAGAACCTCTCCGCTGGCCAGCGCCAGCTGCTCTCCTTTGCTCGCGCCCTGGTGGGGGATCCGCGCATCCTCATCCTGGACGAGGCGACCGCGAGCGTGGACTCCCAGACCGAGCTCGCCCTCTCCCAGGCGCTCTCGGCGGCACGCCGTGGCCGCACCACCATCGCCATCGCCCACCGTCTCTCCACCATTGTGGATGCCGATGAAATCCTGCTGCTCTCCCGCGGGTGGGTGAGCGAGCGCGGCACCCACGGCGAGCTGATGGCGCTGGGGGGGCATTATGCCCAGCTGTTCGAGATGCAGAGCCAGGGGGCCTGGCTTGAAGAGAAACGGGCCTGAGGCCCACCTAAAAAAACAGCCGGCATCTGCCGGCTGTTTTTTTTGACAGGCAGGGTTACACCGTGACCTTGCTGCGGCTGACCAGCTTGGGTTCCAGGGGCGGGAAGTCATCGTTGAAGAAGGTATCCGCTTCTTCAATTTGTGCCTTGCGCTGCTTCTGGATGAAGTTGTCGAAGTCGCGCTTGATCTCGGGGTCCTTGAGGGCCTCGTAGTCGAACACGTTGGCGGCATAGAGGTAGTTGAAGTAGATGTCGACGAACTCGGCGCTGGCACAGGCGGAGGTGAACTTGCTGTTCTGGCGGTCGAAGTTGACGCGGTACTGCTTGATCTTCGGCACATAGACCAGCTCGTTGCCCACCTTGAACACTTCCACTGTGACCCCCACCGTGATGGTCTTGTGAAGTCCTTGTTGTTCTCCACCCCGAAGCGGATGGCATCCCCCTGCTTTTGCAGGAACTTGTTGAAGCTGGCCAGCGCCGTGGTGCCCTGGCTCACCACCACGTCCATGATGAAGTTGATGAAGTCGGTGGCGATGCTGAGCCCCTTGATGTGGCGGCTGTAGCTCTGCTGATCGATCTTGCTCGGCCCCATCAGGGGGATCTTGGAGAGGGCCCTGGCCCAGAGATCCGCGTCCGTCTTGTACTGCTCGCCATAGGCTTCGGCGTAACGGTTGATGTAGGCGGTGACCACGGAGGTGATGGCGATGAGGTAGGCCTTCTGTTCCGCCAGCTTGGCCATGACTGCGGGATCGTCCAGCAGCTCGTTGGCCACGATGAACTCCACCAGGCCGTCCTTGTCGGCATAGGGATCACTGCCCACCGCCCGGACGGTGTCGGGCAGATTGACGTCGTTGAAGAAGGCCTCGGCCTCGGCGAACTGATCATGGTTGCTCAGGCGGTTGGCCGGTGCCTCGCGCACCAGCTGGCAGAGCACCAGCTACGGCCTCGTAGTCCGACTCGCGCCACAGGGGGGCCTGCAACTGGTTGCCGAAGGTCTTCTTGTAGGCGAGGTTGAAGTCAAACAGCACCGAACTGCAGCCGCAATCCATGGCGAAGTCGACGGTGTAGCTCAGCGGCCCGGTGGGCAGGGGCTTGCTCATCTTCCCCTTGGCGCTGAGGTTGGCATAGCACTTGAGGTACTCCCGGCCAAACAGCTCGTAGACACGGTTGTTGTTGAAGTTGAGCTGGAAAGTACCGGCGCTCTCGCCCCCGTTGAACAACTGTTGCACGTGACTCATCTCTCTATCCTTATGGTGAGATTGGTAGACGGGTTGACCCGGTGCCGAGTGGCTACTTCCTGGCCAGCAACAGCCTAGGCTGTGTTCTTAAAGTGATGAAGATATAATCTCACATCTTCTCAACAGCTTAAGATCCATTCCGTGTCCCACCGTTATCAGCTGACTGATGCACAATGGGGGCTTATCGAGCCCCAGTTTCCTTCTCGAAGCCTGATCGGGCGCCCTACCCATGAACCGCGCCAAGTGCTCGATGGCATTCTCTGGATACTCCACACCGGAGCTCCTTGGCGAGACCTTCCAGAACGTTTCGGACCATGGAATTCGGTCTACAACACCTTCCGGCGTTGGCAGGATGCAGGCCGGATTGATGCCATTCTGGAAGCGCTGCAACTCAAGCTCAATGAAGAAGGGCTCATCGATTTCGACCTGTGGTGCCTGGACGGCTCCAATGTCAGGGTATCCAAAGATGCTGCCGGAGCGCGTAAAAAAACACTCCGGTGAATCAAGCACTTGGTCGCTCTCGTGGTGGTTTTGGCAGCAAAATTCACTTGGTCACTGATGGTAATGGTTTACCGCTGGGGTTCTGCCTTTCGCCGGGGCAATCAGCGGAAATCAGATATGCGACAAGTGCGTTGGCCATGGCAAGGATCCCGACTTCATCAGGCCGTTATCGCACGCGACCAACGCATCTTGCCGCAGATAAGGCCTATAGCAGCAGGGCTTTGCGGGCCGAACTCCGGCGCAGAGGGATAAAAGCAGTCATCCCGCAGCGCAGCGACCAGCAGCGGCACCATAAGGGACGACCTCTGGTATTAGACAAAGCTCGTTATCGCAGGCGAAATGTGGTCGAGCGGTGCTTCGGATGGCTGAAGAAGTTTCGCCGATTCTCAACGAGATATGAAAAGCTGGCGGGAAGTTTTGCTGCTTTTATCAAGCTGGCTTTCTGCCTTCGTTACTTACGAGAGCTATTGGTGGACAGAAAACCAGCATTTTGAGAACACAGCCTAGCGAGGGAGAGGGGGTTTGGTTACTGCGAATAATCCCAGTGGCGGGGGCGGGATCCTGGGCTAGCCCCCAGACGGGGAGTATTTCTCGTTGTGTTTCATTCGAATATGGCCGTCATGGTCCCGTCATCCGGGGCGGGACCTTGAAAAAAATCGGAAAAAGGGAAAAGAGAGGGGCGACCCGGGGTCAGGAAAGGCCGATTTTATCATTTGCCAGGCAAATAGAACCTGGCCATTGCATGAATTTTGCAAATACCCTTTGGGGGGCCGCTCACAGGGATGGCACGGGAGGCTTGTCTATCGGGAAGCAGACTGGCAACATTTGTATCACATTTACTCATCGGATCAGTTTGCAATGGACCTGCAACGCCTCAAAGCCAACCTCGCCCTGCGTCTGTTCGCCTGGCGCTACATTCCCGTCATTGGTTTCTGTGCCCCCGTCATCGAGCAGATGGACGCCAGGGCGCTGCGCATCCGCATTCCGCTGGGCTGGCGCACCCGCAACCACCTGGGCAGCATGTATTTCGGGGCGCTCGCCACCGGTGCCGACCTGGTGGGGGGGCTCCTGGTCATGGAGAAGGGGCGGGCGCGGCGCAAGAAGGTGCATTTTGCCTTCAAGGATGTGCAAGGGGAGTTTTTGAAGCGCCCGGAGGGGGACGTGCAGTTTGATTGCGCGGCGGGGGAGCTTATCGACGCCATGATCGACGAGTCCCTGGCGAGCGGTCAGCGCATCAACCGCCCCATCCAGGTGGTGGCCACCTGCCCGTCGCGCAACGGCGACGAGGCCATGGCCCGCTTTGTGCTGACCCTCTCCATCAAGGCAAGCTGAAGGCCAGAGGGCGCTTGGCGCCCTTGTTCAAGCCGGTATCAAAGGATCTCGGGACTGCTCCCTTCCTTCACCACGGCCTTCATGCTTCATGCCGTTGAAGTTGACCGCCCGCTCGGCCACTGTGCTGGGTAGCGCTTGCGTGGCAGGGCGTCAGGATCAGAGGATCTCGGGGCTGACGCCTTCTTTCACGACTACCTTCATGCCGTTGAAGTTGACCACCTGCTCGGCGACTATCTTGCAGCGTTTGCGGGTCTCGACCTGACCGTCCACTTCCACCAGGCCCTCGGCGACCAGCGCCTTGGCGGCACCGCCACAATCGGCCCAACCCTGATGCTTGATCAGGTCACACAAGGCAACGAAGGGGTGACCTTCGAGCAGAAACGTCTCCATGGGAAATCCTCTAGCTGGATGAATGGCTGAAACAGCGGGGGCTCATTCTAGGCAGTTAGGCGGGGCAGGGAAAGGGCCCGGGCCGAATTGCCCCGAAAAAGGGGCGAGCACAGGCAATAAAACCAGCCCGACCGGGCTGGTTGTATCTCTGGGGGCCACTGGCGCTCAAGGGAGTTTCACCACCGCTTCCCCCGTCACGGCGAGGGCGCCGCCCTGGGTGAAGATGCGGGTGGCCAGGGTGGCGATGGGCTTGTCGCTTCGAAGGGCAATCACCTCCACCTCCGCCGTCACCTCGTCCCCCACGAACACCGGGAGCGTGAAGGAGAGGCTCTGGCCCAGATAGATGCTCCCTTTCCCGGGCAGTTGCTGCCCGAGGAGCCCGGAGAAGAGGCTCGCCAGCAGCATTCCGTGGACGATGGGGCGCTCGAACACCGTCGTGGCGGCAAAGTCCGGGTCCAGGTGCAGGGGATTGAAATCCTCCGAGAGGCCGGCGAAGGCCGCCACCTCGGCCGGGCCGAAGCGCTTGGTCAGGCGAGCCTTCTGGCCCACGGCAAGGGGTTGTGTACTCATGCGGGTTCCTCTTCTTGCATCCTGACGCCGGCAAACACCGGATTGAGCCGTACCTTGACGTAGCTGCCGGGGGCCGCCTCCAGCCCCTCGACAGGCTGCCGGGCGGGGACGGGTTCTGCTTCGTCACGGTCTTTGATAAAGCGCATCATCTCGGGCCACCAGGAGCCGCTCTGGTGGGTCGCCCCCGCCAGCCACTGCGCCGGGCTGTCCGCCTCGACCTCGCTCTGCCAGAAGCCGTATTTGTTGGCATCCGGTGGATTGATGATGCCGGCGATGTGCCCGGATTCGGCCAGAATGAAGCGCCGTTCGCCCCCGAACAGCGCCATGCCCTGCCAGGTTCCCTGCCAGAGGGCGATGTGATCGTCCACGGCGGACACCAGCAGCACCGGGGTCTTCACCTTGGCGAGAGCGATGCGGGTGTGGCGGATCTTGAGCTCCCCCTTCACCAGCTGGTTTTCCAGGTAGAGTCGGCGCAGCAGGCTGTTGTGGATCTTGCCCGCCACGTTGGTGCTGTCGCTGTTCCAGTGCAGCAGATCGGATGCCACCGGGCTCTGGCCCTTGAGGTAGCTGTCGATGTAGTAGTTCCAGTAGAGGCTGTTCTCCCGCAGCAGACTGAAGGAGACCGCCAGCTGGCGCCCGTCCATGATGCCCCTGGCCTCGTTCTGCGCCTCCAGCGCCGCGATGATGGGCTCGTGGATGAAGATGCCAAGCTCCCCGGGCTGGGAGAAGTCCAGCAGGGTGGTGAACAGGGTGGCGCTACGCACCCGCTGCTTCTGGCGCCGCGCCGCCAGCCAGCCCATGGCGAGTGACAACGCAGTGCCACCGATGCAGTAGCCGATGCCGTGCACCTCCCGCTCGCCGGTGGCTGCCTCCACGGCGTCCAGGGCGGCGATGACCCCGTCCACCACGTAGTCGTCGAGATCGACCTGCCCCTGTGCCACCCCCGGGTTGCGCCAGGAGATCATGAAGACCGTCTGCCCCTGGGCGACCAGCCAGGCCACCAGGGAGTTCTGGGGGCGCATGTCCATCTTAAATGCGAAAGGGGACTCCCTCCGACGTAGGTGGGAGGGGAATTTCGCCGGGGCGTCAGCCCCGCTGGTTTTGAATGTATTGCTTGATCACCTCCAACGGTGCTCCGCCGCAAGAGCCCGCAAAGTAAGAGCGTGACC
>NZ_JALIHH010000061.1:0-37913 GCF_022869435.1 Aeromonas sp. LsrichE-8G | reverse complement strand
TTGGAGCCAGCAACGAGAATCGCGCTCGCTACCCCAGCCTTGGCAAGCACTCAACATGCTCTACCAACGCGGTGACTCCGGCACTGCATATTGGAGCGGGAAACGAGACTCGAACTCGCGACCCCGACCTTGGCAAGGTCGTGCTCTACCAACTGAGCTATTCCCGCAACATGGATTGTCTTGAGGCTGTGCTGATGATTGGAGCGGGAAACGAGACTCGAACTCGCGACCCCGACCTTGGCAAGGTCGTGCTCTACCAACTGAGCTATTCCCGCATCGGAACGTCATCAGCAAACATTTTGGAGCGGGAAACGAGACTCGAACTCGCGACCCCGACCTTGGCAAGGTCGTGCTCTACCAACTGAGCTATTCCCGCAAAACCTGAAAACAGACCGTACAGCATTTGGTTGCTTGCGCTACTGTACGGGAGCCGAATTATAAGAGCAGACATTCCAATTGCAAGGGCTTTTTTGTCTGGTTGCAGCCGTTCGCTCAAAAGCTGGCCGAACTGCTGATTTTAGCAACCGAACGACGGCAAACCCTTGCCAGCCACTCAGATTTTGAAGACGTGGGCGCGGTAGAACTGCAGTTCGGCGATGGATTCGCGGATGTCATCCAGCGCCTGGTGGGAGCCGCTCTTCTTGAACTGATCCAGCAGTTCAGGCTGCCAGCGACGGACCAGCTCCTTGATGGTGCTGACGTCCACGTTGCGGTAATGGAAGAAGGCTTCCAGATCGCTCATGTGCTTGACCATGAAGCGGCGATCCTGGCCGATGCTGTTGCCGCACAGGGGGCTGGTGCGCTCCGGCACCCACTGGCGAATGAAGGCGAGGGTCTCGGCAACGGCCTTGGCCTCGTCGTATTCACTCGCCTTGACCCGGGCCACCAGCCCGCTCTTGGTGTGGGTGTTGACGTTCCAGTCATCCATCTTGCCCAGCTCTTCCTCGCTCTGGTGGAT
This sequence comes from Aeromonas sp. LsrichE-8G, assembly GCF_022869435.1. Classification (NCBI taxonomy): domain Bacteria; kingdom Pseudomonadati; phylum Pseudomonadota; class Gammaproteobacteria; order Aeromonadales; family Aeromonadaceae; genus Aeromonas; species Aeromonas sp. LsrichE-8G. Next base: position 36,955 of record NZ_JALIHH010000061.1, on the reverse strand, counting down.
GGCGATGACCGGCCCTTCGGCCAGCACGTTCAGGTCCTTGTCGGTGACGATGGTGGCGATCTCCAGTACCACGTTCTCTTCGGGGTCCAGACCCGTCATCTCCATGTCGATCCATACCAGGTTCTGCGCGCTGACTGTCATGATTGCTCTCTCTATTGGGAGGAATGGCGGAATTTTGCCAATTTGCATGTATCATACTGGCTTTGAATCTGTTCATAAACTGGCAAACCCCGTGGCAAAGAAAGCAAAACTCAATCTGGGTCAACAAAGGCGCGTCCAGGCCAACCGCGAGCGGCGGCTGCAAAAAGAGCACACCACAGTGGTAGATGACACCCTGTTCGGCCCCGCCATCGAAGGGGTGGTGATCAGCCGTTTCGGCCAGCACGCGGATGTCGAGGCGAGCGATGGTGCCATCCACCGCAGCAACCTGCGGCGCAGCAGCATCAGCAGCCTGGTGTGCGGCGACAAGGTGGTGTGGCGCCCCGGCCTCAATGCCGCGACTGCCGGCGTCATCGAGGCGGTGCATCCGCGCCACTCGGTGCTGACCCGGCCGGACTTCTACGACGGGGTCAAACCCATCGCCGCCAACATCGACCAGATCATCATCGTCTCGGCGGTGATGCCCGAGTTCTCCACCAACATCGTCGACCGCTACCTGGTGGCGGCAGAAGATGTGGAGATAGCGCCCCTCATCGTGCTGAACAAGGTCGACATGCTCGATGACGCGGCCCGCGCCCGTATCGAGCACCAGCTCGAGACCTACCGCAAGCTCGGTTACGAGGTGCTGCTGGTGAGCTGCGAGAGCGGTGAGGGCATCGACGCCCTCAAGGCGGCGCTCACCGACAAGATCAGCATCTTCGTGGGCCAGTCCGGGGTGGGCAAGTCGTCCCTCACCAACGCCCTGATGCCGGGGCTGGACGTGCTCACCGGCGAGATCTCCGAGAACTCGGGGCTCGGCCAGCACACCACCACCACGGCGCGGCTCTACCACTTCCCGAGCGGCGGCGATCTCATCGACTCCCCCGGGATCCGCGAGTTCGCCCTCTGGCACCTGGAAGCCGACCGCATCACCTGGTGCTTCGTCGAGTTTCGCGACTACCTGGGTGGCTGCAAGTTCCGCGACTGCACCCACAAGGATGATCCCGGCTGCGCCCTGCGCGCCGCGGTTGAAGCGGGCGCCATCAGCGCCGATCGCTTCCACAACTACCACCGCATCCTGGAAACCATGCAGGAAGCCCGCCACGGTCGCCAACAGGCGCGGCTGTGACCCGTTCAACTCATTCCCAGATGAAGATCATGAGCATCACTGACAACCTGAAAATTGCCGGTCAATACTGCCTGCCCAAACACGCCCTCTCCCGCCTGGTGGGCAAACTTGCCGCCGCCGAAGCGGGCAACCTCACCACCAGGGTGATCGAGGCCTTTATCAAGCAGTACCAGGTCGACATGAGCGAGGCGCTGCACGAGAGCCCTGCCCACTACAAGAGCTTCAACGAATTCTTCACCCGCGAGCTCAAGCCCGGCATCCGCCCCGTGGTGGAAGACGCCATGACCCTGGCCCTGCCGGTGGATGGCACCGTCAGCCAGCTCGGTCCCATCAGCCAAGGTCGCATCATCCAGGCCAAGGGCCACGACTACAGCGCCCGTGAACTGCTGGGGGGCTATGAGGATCTGGTGGCGCCGTTCAAGGATGGCGACTTTGCCACCATCTATCTGGCACCCAAGGATTACCACCGCATCCACATGCCGCTGGATGGCGTGCTGGAGAGCATGGTGTTCGTACCCGGCGATCTCTTCTCCGTCAACCCCCTCACCGCCGAGAACGTGCCCAACCTGTTTGCCCGCAACGAGCGGGTGGTGGCCACCTTCCGTACCCCCCACGGCCCCATGGCCCTGGTGCTGGTCGGTGCCACTATCGTCGCGAGCATCGAAACCATCTGGGCCGGCAACATAGCGCCGACCAAAGAGAAGAAGGTGGTGCGCTGGGACTACACCGGCGATGAAGCCATCACCCTGCAAAAGGGGGCCGAGATGGGCCTGTTCAAGCTGGGCAGTACCGTGGTCTGCCTGTTTGGCCCGGGCATGCTGGCCGGTTTCGAGCCGCACCTGGCCAACGGGGTCACCACCCGCATGGGTCAGCCCTTTGCCACCCTGGCGGCGCAAGCATGAGCGATCAACCCGCTTCCCAGAAGAACAACCCGCTGCACGGGCTGACCCTGGAAGCCATCGTCACGGCCCTGGTCGCGCACTATGGCTGGGAAGCGCTGGGGCAGCAGATCAATATCCGCTGCTTCACCGATAATCCCAGCATCAAGTCCAGCCTGAAGTTCTTGCGCAAGACCCCCTGGGCCAGAGAGAAGGTCGAAAGCCTCTATCTGTACGTCCAGCGCAAGCAGGCCAAAGAGAAGGAGTGACGCCATGGCGTTCAAGATTACCTACACCTACAAGAAGCAGGCCAGGGAGATTGGCTACGCCAACGACAAGTTCAACAGCATCTATGAGGCCGTTGCCGCCGCCGAGGGGATCGATCTGACTCGCTTCCACGCCATGGAAGAGCAGCTGGCCCAGGTGTGCCGCCGCGACAAGAAGAGCATGAAGGATTACCGGGAGAACTACTTCAAGGAACTGGGCTTCTCCAACATCGTCATCGAACGGGACGCCAAGGAGTAACCATGCGCACCCTGACCCTGATGGCGGCCACCCTGCTGCTGGCCGCCTGCAACACGACACCGAGGGAGCCCCTGGTCGGCGCGGATCGCGACGAACATGGCTGCATCGGCAGCGCGGGCTATCAATGGTCGGCGCTGGCAGGCCAGTGCGTGCGGCTGTTCGAGCAGGGCATTCGCCTCAATCCGACCGATGCCGATCAGACCGTCAGCGCCTTCGTGCTGTTCAATGCCGATCAGAGTCAGGCCGAGCTGACCCTGCCAGAGGGCGAGCCGATCCGGCTGATCCGCCAGGGCGAAGAGGGCAACTGGTCCTGGCAGGGCGGCGGCTATCAGCTCTTCCCCTGGAAGGGCTATGTGCTCAAATCCGGTGAACAGGCGCTGTTCCACGGTGACAGCGGCTTGCAGCCCTGAGCGCGACAGCACCTATCCAAGTCCCGGCTCCTGCCGGGGCTTTTTATTGGGCGCCTCATAAAAAAGCCACACCCGGAAGGGTGTGGCAAACAACAGGCTGGATTACTCAATCAACGCTAAACAGCGCCTCAAGACGCTGGCTACGTCGAGGCTGCCGGGACACCTCAGCGATCTATGGCGTCCAACACCCGGGCGGAATAGACCATGGCGGCCCCGGTGTTCATGGCGATGGCGACCCCCAGGGCATCGGCGATCTCCGCCCGGCTGGCGCCCTGCTTGAGGGCGGATTCGGCGTGCACCGCGATGCAGCCATCGCAGCGGGTGGTGACCGCCACCGCCAGGGAGATCAGCTCGCGGGTCTTGCCATCCAGGACACCCTCCTTGCTGCCGGCGGATGAGAGCAGCTGATAACCCTTGAGGGTATCCGGGCTCAGGGTGCCCAGCTCCATCACGCGGCCGGTCAGTTCTTTACGGTATTGTGCCCAATCTTGCATCTTGATTCTCCTCTGGGGTGAACGGGCACCTGCCCGTTCGATGGAGCCAGTATTGCATCAAGGTGTGATTCAATTAATACTTAAAAGATGCAAATAAACACCATATCGAATCATGAGTGACATAGATCAGTTGATCGGCCAGGCCGGGATCCGCGGCTCCTTCGATGTACGCTGCCTCTATCGCGGCGGCTTCGCCCTCTCCCACCCGCAGAGCCCGAGCGGGGTCATGCCCTTTCATCTGCTGATGAAGGGGGAGATCCGGGTCAGTACTCAACAGGGTCAGGAGGTGACCCTGCAACCGGGTGAACTGCTGCTGCTGCCGGGGGGGGAGCCCCACACCATCTGGCGGGGCGGCGAATCCCTGGCGGACATCGAAGATGACGCAGGCCTGCTGCCCGTTCGTGGCGACGGGGGGGATGAAGTGGAGTTTCTGTGCGGCGAGTTTCATTACCAGGGCCCCCTGCGCCCCCTGCTGCTGGACGCCCTGCCAAGCCCGCTGTGCATCCCCCTGCTGGCCAGCGAGTCCCGCGAGGCGCTGTCCCTGGTGCTGGCCCTGATCCGCCAGGAGCTGACCCGCGAGCAGCAAGGATCGAGCGCCGTGCTGACGGCTTTGAGCCAGGTGTTGCTGGCCATGGGGCTGCGCGCCCATGCCAGCGATCCCGGCGGAGCGCTTGGCCTCATCGGCGCCCTGCAGGATGCGCGGCTGGGTCGCTCCCTGCAAGCCATGCTGGCCAATCCCGCCCATCCCTGGAGCGTGGACGAACTGGCGACCCTGGCCGCCATGTCGCGCGCCACCTATTTTCGCCATTTCCGCCAGCGCCTGGGGTGCAGCGTTTGGGAGTTCATGGTGCGGGTACGCATGGTGCGGGCGGCGGAACTGCTGCGCCAGCCGGATCACCTGCCCATCGGCGAGGTGGCCCAGCGGGTGGGTTATCAGTCCGAGGCGGCTTTTGCCAAGGCCTTCAAGCAATCCACCGGGCTCGCCCCTGGCAAGTTTCGCCAGCAGGGGCTGGCCTTTGGGGAGTGACGGGCAAAAAAAGACCCCGCTGCACGCAGCGGGGTCTGTGATCTTCAGGCTGTCCGGTAAGCGGGATCAGTTGCTGAGGGTTGCGAACAGGCTCTGTTCCAGGCTGCCGCGGGAGACGCACACCGGGGTGATGGAGGGAGCCAGTACCCGCTCGCCGGAGGACTCGACGAAGTAGAGCTGGGTATTGCCCTTGACGTTCACGGTGGCGACGCTGTTGTTGCCGCTCTGGGTGATGATCAGGTTGATCTGCAGGTTGGGGTTGCCCAGCGCCACCTTGGACCCCATGGTGCCGCAATCCAGCCACTCCAAACCGTCGGCCGAATTCTCGACGTTGGCGGTCATCAGGCCGGCACCACGCTGGCTGTTCTCGATGTTCAGGCCGTGATCGCCGAACCACTTCTCGGCACGGGCCCACACCAGGTCCACCGGGATCGCCATCTCCTGGGTGTTGTTGGTTGCCTTGGCAACCGGCGGGGTATAGCGATACTGCTCGCCGCCGTTGTTGTCGCTCGCACAACCCACCATCAACAGGGCCAGGGCGCCCCCCATTATCTTCTTCATGCTGCTTCTCTCATCCATAAGGCCATAGGCCAACCGGCGGCTATTATGGCGATCGCGACACAGGCTGTCAGCAGGGATCCGCACAAATGGCGTACTCTTAACCCAGGCTTTACAAAACCCACCTGTTATCATAGATTTGCTCGAAGTCTCCCCCGTGAGTGCTCTCGTGACTTCTTCGCTCTCCCTGGCGCTGCTGCAGCAGCTCATCGACCAGTTACCCATGAATATCTTCTGCCGGGACAAGCACGGACGGTACCTGTTTGCCAACAAGGCATTCGCCAGGGAAGCCGGCCTGCAAGATCCGAGCGAACTCATTGGCAAGAGCGATGCCGAGATGCCCTGGGGGGATGTATTCCGGGAGGAAGATGACCGCCTGCTGGCCGACGGCAAACCCCTGCTGCACCAGCAGCTCCATTGCCACAGCGGCGAAGGCGCCAGCTGGATGGAGATCAACAAGGTTCCCCTGTATGACGAGCACGGCGACCCCATCGCCCTGTTTGCCATGGTCAGCGCCATCGATCAGCGCAAGGAGCTGGAGCAAACCTTCCGGCAGCAGCAGTTGCTGCAACGCCGCCTGCTGGATGCCATTCCCGACCTCATCCGTCTCGAGGATCACCAGGGCGTGCTCATCGACTGCAACCAGGCCTTTCTCGACTTCATGGGGCTGGTGGCAAGCGAGGCTCTGGGTCGGCGCGTCCCGCCCCGGTTGCCCGTCGAACAAACCCTGGGTCAGGGGGAGTATTGCGTGGTGGATGCCCAGGGCAGAGGCCGCCATCTGGAGGTCACCAGGGTCGAGGTGCCGGATGACGAGGGCAACTCCCTCGGCATCCTTACCCTGAGCCGCGACATCACCGGGCTTCGCACCACCCAGGCCCAGTTGCAGCAGGAGCAGCACTACGACAGCCTGACCGGCCTGCTCAAGCTCTCCCACTTCCTCCAGACCAGCCGTCATCTGGGCGCCCGCAAGGCCAGCCTGCTGCTGGTGGATCTGCAACATTTTCGCGAGATCAACGATCGCTTCGGCATACGGGTCGCCGACCGCCTGCTGAGCCAGGTGGCCCGTCGCCTGCAACGACTGGCGCCGCCCCAGTCCCTGCTCTGTCGGGTCGCGGCGGATGACTTCGCCCTGCTGCTGCCCGAGCTCCCCCTCTCTCTGGATGCGTGGAGCCGCAACCTGCAGCAGGAGCTGATGACGCCCTATCAGGTGGAAGAACACAGGATCCAGATCCCGGTGTTCCTCGGCATCGCCCATGGCAAGGCCAAGGATGCCGAGCGTCTGCTGAGCCACGCCGAAGCCGCCCTGGCCCAGGGCAAGCGCCAGCAGCAGCACTGTACCCTGTTCGACCCCGCACTCGATGCCAAGCTCAAACGCCGCCAGCTCATCGCCGCCCAGTTGCCACTCGCCATCAAGTCCGCCGAACTGACCGCCGTCTACCAGCCCATCATCTGTACCCACAGCAACCGGCTGCACGGGGCTGAGCTGCTCTGCCGCTGGCCCCATCCCGAATTCGGCATGATCTCCCCCGACGAGTTCATCCCGCTGGCGGAGGAGCTGGGGCTCATCGGCCAGCTCGGCCAGCTGATGCTGGAGCTCGGCTGTGCCCAGCTTGCCCGCTGGCAGGTGGCGGCCCCGGATCTGGTGCTCTCCATCAACCTCTCGCCCCTGCAGTTCCGCGATCCCGAGCTCTGCCCGCAGATCTTCGACTGCATCGCGCGCCACGGGCTCGCCCCCTGGCAACTGGAGCTGGAGATCACCGAAGGGGTGCTGATGGAGAATGCCGACGAGATAGAGAGCAACCTGGCCAGCCTCATCGAGGCGGGCTTCCAGCTCGCCATCGACGACTTCGGCACCGGCTACTGCTCCCTCGCCTACCTTCCCAGGCTGCAAGTGGCGACCCTCAAGCTCGACAAAAGCTTCACCCAGGGGCTGGCCACCAACCAGGCCACCACCGCCATCGTGCGTTCCGTCATCGGGTTGGGCCATGAGCTTGGCATCAAGATCACCGCCGAAGGGGTGGAGACACCGGAGCAGCAGGCCTGGCTGGTGCAGGTCGGTTGCGATCGGCTGCAAGGCTATCTGTTCAGCCGCCCCCTCCCACCGGCCGAGTTTGCCCGCAGCTACCAGCTGCCGGAGCAGTAAGCCAGCAACAACAAGGCCACCCGAGGGTGGCCTTGTTGTTTTTGCAAAGCGTACGTGATCTGGCGCACTTACTCCTGGAAGTAGGTGCCCCAGCCGTCGTAGTCCACCCCGTATTTCTCGAGGATGGGCAGCATCTTCTCGATGTCGGCGACGATGGTGTCGATGTCCAGCTTGCACTCCACCATGGCGTCGAAACAGAAGATGGTGGCGCCGTCGTCCAGCTCCATCTCCTCGGCGTCGGTCACTTCGAAACCGGCCTTGAACAGATCGACCGCCGCCTTCTCCAGCAGATCGAACTTCTGGCAGGCAAAGTGGTGCTCAATCTCGTAATCCAGATCCGGGTTGCTGCCATCGGCCAGCAGCTCGTTGACGATGGCGGCGGTCTCTTCGCGCCACTCTTGCATATTGGTATTCATATAAACCCCAGGCGGTGTTGAATGGATGTCACCCCTGCCAGCCGCGTCGGCCCGGACCATGGCCAGGGGATGAGTGCGGCAAAGCATACCCGCAGAGCGCGGCAGGCTCAATCGATGGGCCAAGATAACTGGCGCCTCTCCCGGCTTGGCGCCAGCGGGCAGCCCTCGGCACGTCAGGCAGCTCGCCCCCCTTCATGATGTTCTGCTGGCCGTCGGCCCACCCTGCCCCGCAGGCGCCCCTCTTTTCATGGTTAAAACGGGGAAACCGGTCCAATCACGGGAAGATTGCTCGGATATCGAGCGAACGGTACATCAATCTGCGGCCTGTGGTTGACACCTCAGTCCAGAAAGGGTTTAATGCGCGCCGTTGCCCAGATAGCTCAGTCGGTAGAGCAGGGGATTGAAAATCCCCGTGTCGGCGGTTCGATTCCGTCTCTGGGCACCAACTATTCCTCCTTAGTTCAGTCGGTAGAACGGCGGACTGTTAATCCGTATGTCACTGGTTCAAGTCCAGTAGGAGGAGCCAAATTCGAAAGGCCCGCTCAGATGAGCGGGCCTTTTTGCATCTGTCATTTACTCACATGCCGGGGCTAGTAGTGGTTTTCGTCCCCATGCCATACGTGTCCGGCCGAGCAGGCCCGGGCGACTTCGTGGCAGGGGTCGTCCGCATGGCGGCGGAAGAAGTGCTGATCCTGTTGCAGCAGGAGCGAACTCATCGAGTGGCTCATGCCAGCCAGTGCCTCGCCAGCGGTCAATCCTGCAACCCGGTGATCTGTGGCCAAATGAGCCAGGACTTTTTCACGACTGTTCATGATCGCCTCCCTCTGTGGATCCGGTCGTAAATTGACCATAGCAGCCGTGCTCTGCATACAGCAAACCCGCGCCAGCAAAGGGCTACAGGCAGGTCCTGACCTTCTGCTCTGGCATGAAAAAACCCGCTCATGACAAGCGGGTCTGTTTCACTCAGCTAACCGCCGTTGCAGGCCGCCAGCAACAGAGTGGCACCACAGGTGGCGCTGAACACCAGCAAACCCGCCTGCAGCACCCCCTCCGGATCCCTCTGTGTGCGTCTCTTGCGAACACGTATCCATCTCGGCTTCATCGAGCCAACTCCATCCAGTTTCCTGCACCCGGGGTGCTGACCTATCCCTGCCCGTCCCGGCAGGCGGCTCATCTTTGTCCAGTTGCAGCCCGCCGTCAACCGCGGCGAAACCACACCTTGTACGGCACCGACCTCAGGCTCCATCTCTGTTAACAATCTGGAAAACCGGCGTGACCCGCCCCTGCGCCAGGGCTATGATGAGGCCGACGATTTTCCTACCCTCAGGGAGACCCCAGATGAGCAGCCCCTTGCACTATGTGCTGGATGGCATCCATTGCGAGCCACACTTTTTTACCGTGCCCCTCGACCACCAGCATCCCGATGAGGAGGCGACCCTCACCCTGTTTGGCCGCACCCTCTGCCGCAAGGACAAGCTGGATGATGACCTGCCCTGGTTGCTCTATTTGCAGGGGGGCCCGGGCTTTGGCGCTCCTCGCCCGACCGCCGATGGCGGCTGGATCAAGCGGGCCCTGCAGGAGTTTCGGGTGCTGCTGCTCGATCAGCGCGGCACCGGCCACTCCACCCCCATCAGTGCTGACGCCCTGGCGGGGATGACCCCCGGTGAGCTGGCGGACTACCTCGGCCATTTTCGTGCCGACAGCATAGTGCGCGACGCCGAATGCATTCGCGAGGTGCTGAGCCCGGGGCGCCCCTGGAGCCTGCTCGGCCAGAGTTTCGGCGGCTTTTGCAGCCTCACCTACCTCTCGTTGTTCCCAAGGAGCCTGCACGAGGTCTACCTCACCGGCGGCGTGGCACCCATCGGGCGCAGTGCGGATGAGGTCTACCGCGCCACCTACCAGCGGGTAGCGGACAAGAACCGCGCCTTCTTCACCCGCTTCCCCCATGCCCAGGCCCTGGCCAACCGGCTGGCCAACCACCTGCACCACTACGATGTGCGCCTGCCCAACGGCCAGCGCCTGACGGTGGAGCAGTTGCAGCAGCAGGGGCTGGATCTGGGGGCCAGCGGCGCCTTCGAGGCACTTTACTACCTGCTGGAAGACGCCTTCATCGGCGAACGCCTCAACCCCGCCTTCCTCTACCAGGTGCAGGCCATGCAGCCGTTCAACACCAACCCGGTGTTCGCCATCCTGCACGAGCTCATCTATTGCGAAGGGAGTGCCAGCAACTGGGCGGCAGAGCGGGTGAGAAGGGAGTTCCCTGCCCTGGCCTGGGCGCCAGGCAAAGATTTCGCCTTTACCGGCGAGATGATCTTCCCCTGGATGTTCGAGCAGTTCCGCGAGCTCATTCCCCTGAAGGAGGCCGCCCACCTGCTTGCCCAGAAAGCGGACTGGGGCCCCCTCTACGATCCGGCGCAGCTGGCCCGCAACACTGTGCCGGTGGCCTGCGCCGTCTATGCCGAGGACATGTACGTGGAGTTTGACTACAGCCGCGACACCCTGAAGGGGCTTGGCAACAGCCGCGCCTGGATCACCAACGAGTACGAACACAACGGCCTGCGGGTCGATGGCGAGCGGATCCTGGATCTGCTCATCCGCATGAACCGGGATCGCTGATCCCGCCGGGCGCACGCCCGCAGCAAGACGACAAGTTCGAGGGCGGCCCATGAGCCGCCCCGCCCATGGAAGCAACACAAAACAACAAGGACACCCATTGGATCATCCGGAAATCTCGGCCGGCTGGCTGAGTCGCCTCTTCTATCGCTGGACCGGCCCGCTGCTGCGCAAGGGGCTGACCCAGCCCCAGGTCAGTCTCGACGATCTCTATCCCCTGCTGCCGGAAGACAGGCGCGACGGCCGCGCCGACGCCTTCCTCGCGCTCACTGCCCGCCAGCCGGTGCGCCCCTGGCCCCTGACCGCCTTTATCTGGCGCCATTACAAGGGACGGATTGGCCTGCTCACCCTGCTGCAACTGCTCGGCATGCTCGCCACCCTGACCAGCCCCTGGCTGCTCAACCACAGCATGACCCAGCTCGGCACCGATGCCACCACCGGCCACAAGCTGCTGCTGGCCCTGGCCCTGTTCGCCTCCGTGCTCGCCGCCGGCATGCTGGCGGAGCACTCCCTGCAACTGGCCCTAAAGATGCACGTGCCCATCCGCCGTCTGCTGGCCGAATCCCTGCTCGCCAAGGTGATGAAGCAGGGTGGCAAGAGCTTCGACGACAGGGCCGGCGGCCGGGTTCAGAACCTCATCAACCGGGACGTGTGGGACATCACCTGGATCCTGGCTGACCCCGCCATGCCGGTCACCATGGCGCTGCAACTCATCGGCACCATCGCCCTGCTGGTGTGGCAGGTGGGCAGTGCCGGTCTGGTGGGCTTCGCGGTGCTGGCCCTGCTGCTGCTCATCTCCACCCGGGTGGTACGGCGCATGAACCAGCAGGAGCAGCAGCTCAAGCGTCAACAGGACGAGCGCAACGGCATCCTGGCGGAATACATCAAGAAGCTGAGGCTGGTGCGCCAGAACGGGCTTGGCCCCTTCTTCACCCGGGCGGCCAACACCAAGCGCCAGCAGGAGTTGGGGGTGCTGGGCCGGGTGCTCAGGCTCGATGCCATCAACGAAGGGCTGATGCTGAGCACTCCCCTGCTGGTGACCCTGGCCACCTTCACCACCTACCTGGCGTCGGGCAACACCCTCACCCTGCCCCAGGTGTTCACCACCATCGCCCTGTTTACCGTGCTGCGCATTCCCATGATGCGACTGCCCTACCTCATCCGCACCCTGATCAACTTCAACACCGGCTTCAACCGGCTGTGCGAGTTCCTGAACAGCCCGGAGCAGCATCGGGAACTCGATGATCCCAGCTTGCCGGTGGGCAGCCTGCGGCTCGACAACGTCACCGCCCTGCACCAGCAAAAACCGGTGCTCGAGGGAGCCAACCTCGCCATCGCACCGGGGGAGCTCGTGGGGATCACCGGGGCCACCGGGGCGGGCAAGAGCTGCCTGCTGCATCTGGTTGCCGGCTTTGACAGCGAGTTTGCCGGCAGCATCCGTCGCCACGGCCGGGTTGCCCATCTGGGCCATAAACCCTGGCTGATGAACGACACCATCCGCAACAACATCCTGTTCGGCCAGCCCTGGCACGCCGAGCGCTATCGTTGGGTGCTCGGCGCCTGCGCCCTCACGGCCGATCTCGCGCTGCTCAGCCACGGGGATCAGACCCTGGTGGGGGAGCTCGGCACCCGCCTCTCCGGCGGCCAGCAACAGCGGGTCGCCCTGGCTCGCGCCCTCTACGCCCGGGCCGATATCCTGCTGCTGGACAACCCTTTGTCTGCGCTCGACCCCATGGTCGCGGCCCAGGTACTGGAGCAGGGGCTCGCCTTCAAACCGGGGCCGACCCGGCTCCTGGTGAGCCACGACCCGGATGTGCTGGCCAGGTGCGATCGGGTGATCCGCATCGAGCAGGGGCGCCTGGTGGAGCTCGATGCCCACCAGTTGGCGGATCTTGTCCAGCATCCCCAGCCCGCCCCGCCGGTGCCCCCTCAGGAGGCGGAGCAGTTCAGCGAGGAGAAAGTGGTGGAGGGCAAGGTGGACTGGGGGCTGTTTGGCTTCATGTGGCAGCGCCTCGCCGCCCCCGGTGCCATCCTGCTCGTCCTGCTGCTCACCCTGGGCCAGGAAGGGCTGCGCATCGCCTCGGATCTCTGGCTCGGCGGCAAGGCCGAAGTGAGCGACGTCACGACCCTGCTCGGCATCTATGTGCTGCTGGGGGCGGGCTCCCTCGCCTGCATCATGGCGGTACGGGTCATCAACTACACCCTTGGCCTCAAGCTGGCCTGGACCCTGTTTGACGGCATGCTGGGACGCATCAGCCGCGCCCCCATGGCCTTCTTCGACAAGGTCCCCCAGGGGCGCATCCTCAACCGCTTCGACCGGGATCTGGGGGAGGCGCAGGAGATGCTGCTCTCCATGCTGGTGGGACTGTTCGGCATGCTGGTGTCCGTGGCCTTGCAGGTGGTGGTGATCGGCATCAATATTCCCCTGCTGCTGCTCATCGCCCCCCTGGTGGGATGGGCGCTCTATGTGTTGCAGCGCCGCTACCGGGCGGTGCAACTCAAGCTGCGGCGCCAGTCCTCGGTGCTGCGCTCCCCGCTCTACATCAGCATCAGCGAGACCATCCGCGGCGCCCCCGCCCTGCGCCTGGCCGGGGCCGAGCGTTTCGCGCTGGACCAGGTGCTGCACCACTATGACAACAACCTGCGCAGCTGGTACACCACCACCTCCATCAACCGCTGGCTCGGCATGCACCAGACCCTGCTCTCCGCCGCCCTGGTGGGGGCCGTGGCACTCATGGTGGCCTTTGGCAACAGCCCGCTGCTGGGGGCGGTTGCCATCACCTATGCCTTTACCGCTTCCGCCATGCTCAACTCCCTCATCCGCACCTTTGCCGAAGTGGAACAGGTGATGAACGCGGTAGAGCGGGTGCGCGAATACAGCGAAATAGAGAGCGAACGTCAGGAGGGAGAGGCCCTCGCCACCCCTCACCCCGCAGTGCGCTTCGACAACCTGGGGCTGCGCTACCCCCAGACCAGCCAGTGGGCACTGCACAAGGTGAACTTCGAGCTGGCCCCAGGTGAAAAGGTGGGTGTGTGCGGGCGTACCGGGGCAGGCAAAAGCTCCCTGCTGGGGGTATTGCAGGCCATGTATCCCGCCTCCCAGGGGGAGATCTTCTACGGCAATCAGCCACTGTCACGACTTGCACCGGAGGCGGTGCGCGATCTCTACGACACCGTCTCCCAGATCCCGCTCACCTTCTTTGGCTCCTTACGGGCCAATCTGGCGCCCCTGACCGAGCATGAGGACGCCATGCTTGAACAGGCGCTGGCCCGGGTGGGCCTCGCCGAGCGCTGCGCCGGGCGGCTGGACGAGGATCTCGACAGGCTGCAACTCTCCGCCGGCGAGACCCAGTTGCTGGTGATCGCCCGCATCCTGCTGTCGCGCCGCCCGCTCATCGTGCTGGACGAGGCCACCTCGGACCTCGATCACGGCGGCATGCGCAAGATGGCGGAGCTGCTCTACCGCTACCGGCCGGAGGCAAGCTATCTGGTGATCGCCCACCATCTGGAGCCGCTCTTGTCGGTGGACAAGGTGGTGGTGATGGAGGCCGGCACCGTGGTGGAGCAGGGTTCGCCGGTGAGCCTGCTGGCCAACTCCCACTCCCGCTTCCACCAGCTGTTTGCTGGCCAGGTCAACCGTCAGGTGCCCCAGACGGCATGAGCACCAAAAATAACAAGGGCTGCCCGCGGGCAGCCCTTGTTGCTTGAGGAGAGCCTCAACGCTCCATGATCTGGGTGATGTCGTCCTTGTTGATATGCACTTCCCTCCCCTCTTCATCGTAATAGCGATACATGCCTGTGGTCTCGTCCAACCTGGGTTTGCTGTCGGTGGCAATCATCTTGCCATCCTTGGTGCTCATGATGTATTGGGAGCTGCACCCCGCCAATCCCAACAGACAAACCAGCATCATCACAGCTTTCATCACTCTCCCCTTCTTCACGCTCACCCTGGCGGTGATAGATGAAGCCTAGCTCAACCGGATGGCCCGTTTACCTTGATTGCAGCAACAGGATTCACAGAAAGAATCCACCTGCTATAGCCATTGAAAATGATCTATCAAGAAAAGAAAGACCGGACATCTGTCCGGCCTGCTCTGGATTATTAGTTACTTGCCCGGCTTGCGCTCGCCGGTGACGGTGGGGTTGGCCGGATCCATGCTCCACTCGTACCAGCCGCCGTCGTAGACGCTGATCCGCTTCCAGTCCATCAACCAGGCGTAGAAGAACGCCTCGGAGGCGCGCCAGCCGGTGCCGCAGTAGAAAGCGGCCTGCTGGGTCGGCTCGATATTCCACTCGTCCCACATGGCGAGGATCTCGCGGGCGGGCTTCATGGTGCCGTCCGGGTTGTGGAAGTCGCTCATGCTGTTGGCATCCACCCCGCCATGACCCCATCTGGCCCCGGGAATGTCCCCCTTGGGCTTGATGTAGCTGTAGCCCGAGGTATTGCCCACGAACTCGTCCCAGGTGCGCACGCTGACCAGGGCGCCGTCCGGCTGCTTGAGCAGGGCCTTGGCCTGGTCAAGGGTGGTGTAGTACTCGGGATGGGCCGGGATGGCCACACCAAACTCCTTGGCCGGGGTGAACTTGTTGGCCAGCCCGGTCTCGGTGCGCAGATGCTGCACGAACCAGGCCTCCAGCCCGCCATCCAGCAGCCGCACATCCTCGACCCCCGCATACATCATCAGATGGGCCGCACGGGCCGCCGCCATGGTGTTGCGGCCATAGAGGATGACGGTGGTGTCATGACGGATGCCGTTCTCCAGCAGCAGCGCCTTGAGCGCCTCGTCAGAGACCTTGTTCCACAGCGGCTCCCCTTCCAGCCGGTTGGTGTCGATGTAGCCGGCTCCCGGAATGTGGCTCAGCAGATAGGCCTTGGGGGATCCCCAGTCCACCTCGAACACCTTCCACTCCCCCTTGGGGGCGGCGATGACCGGTTTGCCTGCCTGCAAGTCCGCCAGCCAGAGCGGATGGACCAGCTGCTGCCAGCGTGCCAGGTGCTCCCGGGGCGCCTCTTTCCATCCCTGCAGCTCGAACAGCTGCTTGATGCCCTGCTGGCGCAGCAGACGGGCCACCTCGGCCACCTCGCGAGGGGTCCCATAGAGGGCGACGGGTTTGTCGGCCTTCAACCCCTTGCTCGCGAGTGCCGCAGGCCACTCCTCGTCACTGTATTTCCACTCTGCGGAGAGCAGCTCGGCACCGGCCACATGGCCCCCCTGCTTCTCCCCGTCCATGGGCCAGCCCTGATAGAAATAGCTCGGGCGGGTATCCAGGATCACCGCCTCCTTCCCCTTGGCATCCGCCAGGGAGATCGGGGGCAGCTCGGCGGCCAGCACGGGCCAGGCACACCAGAGCAGCAAGGCGGTCAGGCAGCTTCGCCACAGTCCAGTCATTCGTTTCATGATGTCGTCTCGATGCATAGTGAAGAGAGTTAAAAAATGGAGCGGCCCAGGCGCTCGGCCAGCAGCTCCAGCGTCGCCGTCCCGGCCAGGGAGTTGCCCGCCTTGTTGAGCTCGGGTGACCAGACGCAGATGGAAAGCTCTCCCGGGATCAGCGCCATGATGCCGCCCCCCACCCCGGATTTCCCCGGCATGCCGACCCGGTAGGCGAAGTCGCCCGCCTCGTCATAGAGGCCGCAGGTGGCGAGCAGGGCATTGACCTGCTTGGTGGTACGGGCCGGCAGCAGGGGCGTGCTCTCGCCAAGAGGGACACCCCGGTTGGCCAGATAGACGAAGGCTCGTGCCAGATCGACGCAGCTCATGCGGATGGCGCAGGCATTGAAGTAGCTCTGCAATACCTTGTCCACCTCGTTCTCGAAGTTGCCATAGGCCTTCATCAGATAAGCGATGGCGGCATTGCGGGCGGAGTGCTGGTACTCGGAGCGCGCCACCACCTGATCCGCCATGATGGCCGGGTTGCCGCACAGGCGGCGCACCAGCTCCAGAGTGCGTTGGCGAGGAGCGGTGAGCCGGGTTTCCAGCAGATCGCTCACCACCAGGGCACCGGCGTTGATGAAGGGGTTGCGGGGAATACCCTGCTCGAACTCCAGCTGGACGAGGGAGTTAAACGGCTGGCCGGAGGGCTCCTTGCCCACCCGGGCCCAGATCTCCTCCTCCTGATAGAGGGTCAAGGCCAGCGTGAGGCTCAGGGCCTTGGAGATACTCTGGATGGAGAAAGGCTCGAAAGCGTCACCTGCGGTGAACAATTCCCCTTCAACGGTACAGACCGCGATCCCCAGCCGGTCGGCAGGCACCTGGGCCAGGGCGGGAATGTAATCGGCCACCTTCCCCTGCCCGAGCAGCGGACGCACCTCTTCCAGGATGCCGGCCAGTAATTCGGATGACAACACCATTGGCTATTCCATGACGTGAAACGAGGCGGGGCCAGCCCACCGACAAAAATCCCGCCGGCGGCGGGATTTTCTATCTGCCCGGGAGGCAGTCAGATATCAGGCCGGCTCGCCGTACCAGAGATCGAACAGCTCGGTGACCACCACGGCCTCCAGCCCTTTGCCTTGCAGCCAGGTCTGAACGGCGGAACGGTCTTCGTCGGTGCACTTGCCGAGCTGCTGGGTGCAGACCATCCCTTCCCAGGCCAGGTGACCCGAGCCGGCGAAGGCCAGCTTGCGAGGTTCGATCACCTCGTCGATCAGCGCATCGACCACGGCATCAATGGTCTCTTCGGCGGTGCCGACCGGGAAGTTGAAACTGATGTCGAACCCCATTTCCTGGAATTCATCGACGCGCAGTTTCTTACGCAGACGGCGGCTACGGTTGGCCATGATAGCTCCTTAGTTGATACGTTGACTCAGTTGACGCGTTTGAAAATCAGATCCCAGACACCGTGGCCCAGACGATGGCCACGCTGCTCGAATTTGGTCAGGGGGCGCCAGTCGGGACGGGGCACCCAGTTGCCGGTGGCGGAGGTGTTCTCGTACCCCTCGGCGGCACTCATCACCTCCAGCATGTGCTCGGCGTAGTTCTCCCAGTCGGTGGCCATGTGGAAGACGCCACCGATGGCAAGCTTCTGGCGGATATCCTGGGCAAAGGCAGGCTGCACGATGCGGCGCTTGTGGTGGCGGCTCTTGTGCCAGGGGTCAGGGAAGAAGAGCTGCAGGCAGGAGAGAGAACCGTTCGGGATCATGTGCTCCAGCACTTCCACCGCATCGTGGCAGATGACGCGCAGGTTGGTGACGCCCGCCTCCTGGGCGGTGCCAAGGCAGGCGCCCACACCCGGAGAGTGCACCTCGATGCCGATAAAGTTCTTCTCGGGGGCGTTCTTGGCCATCTCCACCAGGGAGGCGCCCATGCCGAACCCGATCTCCAGCACCACGGGTGCCTCGCGGCCAAACAGGGCCACCATGTCGAGCGGCTCTGGTGCGAAATCGATGCCCATGACCGGCCAGAGCTCTTCCAGGGCCTTCTCCTGCCCTTTGGTCAGGCGGCCTTCGCGACGGACGAAGCTGCGGATCTTGCGCATGAACTTGCCGTCTTCGTTAAACACATCTTGGGTCACAGACATAGTAAATTGCTCGTTATTGCATCGCTCTGGAACAGAGCCGACATAAATGGATCGCTCGTTATTGCATCAGTTCGCAAAAACAGGGGAGCGAATTATCCCAAGATAGGCACAAGGCGCAAGTGTTTCCCACAACAAATCCCCCGGGACTGCCCACTTCCACCAGCAAGGTTGACAAATGCCACCCCCTTCACAGAATCTGCCGGACGTCGGGTTCATCCTGACGCGGAAAAATAAAACCATATACAACAAAGGATTGCAGTATGAAGAAAACCCTGTTGGCCCTCGCCCTGCCTGCCCTGCTGGCCGGTTGCAACCCCTCTGACAACGACTCCCAACCCCCTGCCCCCGCCGCTCAGGCCCATGAGTTTCTGGTGCAACTGAGCTCTGGCGCAGAAGGGATAGGCGCTCGTCCCACGGGCACCGAGGCCGAAACCCGCGCCGCCGCCTGGATCCAGGATCACCTGGCCGGCTGGGGTTACGAGGTGCAGAACCAGCCATTCACCTACACCCGGGGCGGCACAGACCGAACCTCCCAGAACATCGTCGCCGAGCTCAAGGGTCAGAGCGACAAGGTGATCCTCATCGGTGCCCACTATGACAGCACCGGCGAGAAGAAAGGATCCGAAGGCGCCACCGACAACGGGGCCGGCGTCGCCGCCCTGCTGGCAGTTGCCGAGGCACTCAAGGGAGAGACCCTGCCCTACACGGTGCGCTTCGCCTTCTTCGGCGCCGAGGAAAACGGCCTCAACGGCTCCAGAGCCTATGCCGCCAGTCTCGACACCGACGCCGTCGCCAAGCTGCTGGCCATGGTGAACTACGACACCATCGCCGGGGGTGACATCGTCTATGTCCACTCGGCCCACTCCGACGTGGCCGAGTACAACTGCGCCGACCCGAGCCGCTACAGCTTCGATCCCAAGGTGCGCGATCGCCTGCTGGCCATCTCCCAGCAGACCGCCACCCCGTTCGCCATCCACCCCAGCTACAGCGGCTACCCGGAAGGGGAGACCGGCAGCTGGTCCGATCATGCTCCCTTTGCCTGCCTGGGGGTGCCCATCGCCTACGTGGAGGCCACCAACTTCACCATCAACGGGGAAGATGGCTATGACGGCTACTCCCAGAGCACCAATCCGGCGCTGTGGGACTGCTACGACGACGCCACCAAGAGCGCCTGCGACCGGGACAGCGAGACCCAGTGGGGCAAGATCTGGCACACGGAGCATGATCGCCTCGACAAGATGGCCGAGCTCTTCCCGGGCCGGATCGAGCAGCAGCTCGGGGCCAATACCGACCTGATGATCCGCTTCCTCAAGGCGCCGGGGCTCTGACCCCCATCCCGCCCGATGCCCCCCTGACAGGGGTTTTTGCGCCCCTGACCGGGGTCGGGACGATAAAATTCGGGCAGGTGCCAAACCTGCCCTTTTTTATGGATTTTTGTGACAGCCATTGCCTCATTTCTGAAATCTGATACAAACGGATAACCTGGCGGTTGAATGGAGCGACCGCCACCTAGTCAGAGAGAACCCTATGCAGCCGTTTTTTGCCCAGCGCTTCGAGAAGGTCGAGCCTTCCTTTATCCGCGAAATCCTCAAAGTTGCCGCCAATCCGGAGATCATCTCCTTCGCCGGCGGCCTGCCCAACCCCCATCTGTTCCCGGTCAAGGCCATCGAGCAAGCGTGCCAGGACGTGCTGCGCGAGCAGGGAGCCGCCGCGCTGCAATACGCCACCACCGAGGGCTTTGCCCCGCTGCGCCAGTTCATCGCCGACCGCTACCTGAGCCGCCACGGCATGACCGTCAATCCTGACAACATCCTCATCACCAGCGGCTCCCAGCAGGCGCTGGATCTGCTGGGCAAGGTGCTGGTGAACGAGGGGCAGGATCTCATCATCGAAGAGCCGGGCTACCTTGGCGCCATCCAGGCGTTCTCCGTCTATCAACCGAATTTCAAGCCCATCACCCTGGCGGAAGAGGGGCTGGATCTGGCCGCGCTGGATGCGCTGCTGGAGCAGGGCTCCAGCGCCAGGCTGCTCTACGGCGTGCCCAACTTCCAGAACCCGAGTGGTGTATCCTACAGCCGCGCCAACCGGGAAGCCCTGGCGGAGCGCCTGGTGCGCCACGATCTGCTGATGGTGGAAGACGACCCCTACGGCGAGCTGCGATTCGAAGGGGAGCACCTGCCCCCCATCGCCAAGCTGGCCCCCCACAACACCGTGCTGCTCGGGTCCTTCTCCAAGACGGTGGTACCCGCCTTCCGCCTGGGCTGGATGGTGGTGCCGGACTGGCTGCGCAAGAAGGTCACCATCGCCAAGCAGGCCACCGACCTGCACAGCAACGCCTTCAGCCAACAGGTGCTGCACCGCTTCCTGACCGACAACTCCCTCGACGCTCACCTGGAGAAGATCAAGGAGGTCTATGGTCGCCAGCGTGCCGCCATGGAAGCCGCCCTCGCCCGCCACTGTCCGCCCGGCGTCAGCTACACCCGTCCCGAAGGGGGCATGTTCCTCTGGCTGACCCTGCCGCCCAGCGTCAGTGCCATGGCCCTGTTCGACGAGGCCATCAAGGAGAAGGTGGCCTTCGTGCCCGGCGCCCCCTTCTATGTGCGCCCCGAGATCCAGAACACCCTGCGCCTGAGCTTCTCCTGTGTGGATGAGGCGACCACGGAAGAGGGTGTTCAGCGTCTGTGCCGCGCCCTGGCCCGCATGCTCTAAGCCAGCTTCGAATGAAAAAAACCAGCGACCCGGTCGCTGGTTTTTTTATGGCTGCCCTTGGCCGTCACCCGGCCATGTAGTGCGCGATAAACGCCTTCATCGGCATGGGCCTGCCATAGAAGTAGCCCTGCAGGAAGGTCACGTTGCGCGCCCTCAGGTAAGCGGCCTGCACCTCGTTCTCCACCCCTTCCGCCACCAGTTGCAGACCGAGCCGGGTCGCCAGATCGATGACGTTCTCCACGATGTGGCTGGAGAGCGCGTCCGACCCAATCATGCCGACGAAGCTCTGATCGATCTTGAGGAAGTCGACCTGGAAGGTCTGCAGGTAGGTCAGGCTGGAGTGGCCGGTGCCGAAATCGTCGATGGCGATGAAGACCCCGAGGGCATGGAGCTCGGCAAAGAGCCGGTCCGTCGTCTCGTCCGCCACGATGAGCTCGCGCTCGGTCAGCTCCAGCACCAGCTTGATGGGATTCCCCTTGAAGGCGTTGATGAAATCCCGGC
The DNA here is from genome assembly GCF_022869435.1 of Aeromonas sp. LsrichE-8G. Classification (NCBI taxonomy): domain Bacteria; kingdom Pseudomonadati; phylum Pseudomonadota; class Gammaproteobacteria; order Aeromonadales; family Aeromonadaceae; genus Aeromonas; species Aeromonas sp. LsrichE-8G. Next base: position 15,896 of record NZ_JALIHH010000061.1, on the reverse strand, counting down.
AATCTTCCACCAGGCTCAGATCCTTGCAGTGGCTGGCGCTGATGTTGAAGCCGAAGTGGAACCCTCGCGGCAGATGGTGCGCCTTGCCCGCAAACTGTTCGCGCACCTGCGCCATCAACAGCCGGGTCATGGGCACGATGAGGCCACTGTCCTCTGCCAGGGGAATGAAGCGATCCGGCGAGATCATCCCCTGACGGGGGTGTTGCCAGCGCATCAGCACCTCGCAACCGCTCCATTGGCCGTCCTCCCCGTTCACCACGGGTTGCAGATAGGGGATGAACTCCTGCTGGGACAGTGCCCGTTTCAGCTCCTGGGCCGGCGAAGTCGAACGGCCCATCAGCCAGAAGACCGCCACCCCGAGCAGCAGGCTCAGCAGAGGATAAATAATGACGCCCACCTTGGAGTAGTCCCAGATGTGGGCACGGTACTCATCCACCGACACCGTGGTCACTACCTTGAACGGGTACCTGGTCGAGACCTGTTCGAGATAGCCATTGCGATCCTTGGGGATCAGCTTGTCGGTGAGTTCGCTGTTTCGCAGCAGCATCTCGTTGCCGACCACCAGCCCCAGTGGGGAGTTGCGGCTCAGCATGTCCAGGATGTTGAGCAGGTAGTAGCCGTCGACCCCCACCAGCACGCTGAACTCGCCCACCTCTTCCCGGTAGGCGATGAGGGGGCGATTCGGGGTGACCGGGTTGCCCTTCATCAGGTCGAGCCTGCCCCCGACATAGTCATCCAGCTTGATGCCGCCATCGACCGGGCCATAGAGGGAAGAGCAGTAGATCCGATCCCCCCTGGCCAGGTTGACGCTGCGCACATCCGGCACCGTGGCCACCTGATCCCTGAGCCCCTGCACCACCTCGAGACAGGGCCTGCCCAGGCTGCCGGTGAGGGCCGACGCCGCCAACTGGGCATTGTCCAGAGTGCGGTCGAACATGACCCTGGCATGTTCCAGGCGCGCCACCGCATCCTGTTTCACGCCGGTGGCGGTCTGCCAGATGACGATGACGAGCCCAAGGAGCATGGGCAACAGACCGGCCAGCAAGGCACAGAGCAGCCGGACATAGAATTGACGCACCTTCAAACGTCGAAATGGCATAACGGCCCTCATGAACATGGCGAAAAAGCGCTCGAGTTTACCCGCTGGCGCCCGTTTGGCAAGCCGGAATGAGCCCCTGATACCGCCGCGCCACGGCGCCCCCCCGTGGTCGCAACACCCGGCAACCCCGTGGACAAAGGGGGCGGCGTCTTGGGAGACAAAAATCATAATGCTCATAAAAACAGGAGCTTGTCCATCGGGCACCCAGGCTCTAGAGTAGACCCTAGAGCGTCAGGGAGGCAGGACATGAAGATACTGATCACGGGGGGCACGGGGTTTATCGGCCGCCGTCTGGTGGCACACCTCAAGGTGGCGCACGAAGTAGTCGTGCTGACCCGCCAGGGCAGCCGGGCCTACGAGCTGCTCGGCCACGATGTCACCCTGCTGGACAGCCTGGACAGGCTGGATCACCTCAATGACGTGGACATCGTCATCAACCTGGCCGGCGAACCCATCGCCGCCGGACGCTGGAGCGAGTCCCGCAAGCAGTTGCTCTGCAACAGCCGCTGGCTGCTGACCGAACAGCTGGTGGATCTCGTCAAACTATCCAGCACGCCCCCCAGATTGCTGCTCAATGCCTCCGCCATCGGCTGGTATGGCCGCCAGGATGACGCTCCTCTGGATGAAACATGCCAGAGCCCTCACGACGAATTCACCCACCGTCTCTGTCAGCAGTGGGAGCAGCTTGCCCAGCAGGCCCGCTCGGCCCAGACCCGGGTCTGCATCCTGCGCATCGGCCTGGTACTCGGCATGGAGGGGGGCGCCTTGCCCAGGATGCTGCCCCCTTACCGCCTCGGCCTCGGCGGCCCCATGGGCAGCGGCACCCAGATGATGAGCTGGATCCACGTGCAGGATCTGGTGCGGGCCATGCTGTTTCTCATCGAGCACGGCGAGTGTGACGGCATCTTCAACGGCACGGCCCCGCAACCGGTCAGCAATCGCCGGTTCAGCGAGACCCTGGCCGCCACGCTCCATCGACCGCACCTCTTCTTCGTACCGGCACCCCTCCTGCGACTCCTGATGGGAGAGGCGGCGGATCTGCTGCTCACCGGACAGCACGTGCTGCCCGCCCGCTTGCAGCAGGCCGGTTTTCACTTCAGCTTCTCGGCCCTGCCCGGCGCTCTGGACAATCTGCTGCACTCACCCCGTTGACCCAATGACACATCCCGACCGAGGTCGGGATGTGTCGAGCCATCAGAGCAGCCCCTGCCCCAGTCCCCTGAGCCGGTCGCTCAGGGTACCCGCCAGCAGTTGGCGGCGCATGCCCTGTCCAGCCAGGGTCACCAGCACGGCCCCAAGCAGGGGGAGTGCAGCCCAGATGGCCCAGTGGAACTGCCACTGCGCTCCCTCCCACCACCACTGCAGACCGAAGGAGCAGAGCTCCACCACCATGGCGGCGCAAAGCCCCGCCAGGGCACCGCTCGCCACCAGCTCCCAGCGCAGCATCTTCTCGAGCAGGGCGCTGCCCGCCCCCAAGGTGCGCATCAGCAGCAGCTCCCGGCGCCGATGGGCCATGCCGGCCTGGGTCTGGGTCAGCAGCACCAGCAGGGCGGCTACCGTCACCAGCCCGAGCATCAACCCCAGGGCGCGGCTCACCTGATCGGAGACCAGGGTGAGGCGGCCTATCAGATCCTCCACATCGATGAGGCTCACCGTGGGGTGGCGGCGGATGAGTTCCACCTCTGCCCCTCGCCCCTCAGGCGGCAGACGATAGCTGCCGAGCCAGGTCTGGGAGAAGGGGGCCAGCACGTCCGGCGAGAAGATCATGTAGAAGTTCGGCCTCATGTTGTCCCACTTGATGGACCTCAGGCTGGTCACCCTGGCCTCGAACGCCCGCCCCTCTATGGTGAAGCCGAGCACGTCTCCGAGCGCGATGCCGAGCCGTCCCGCCAGCGCCTCATCGACGGAGACCTCCCCCTTGCCGGCCAGCCATTGACCGGCAGTGACCTTGTTGTCGGCGGGCAGGGCCGATGTGGTGGTGAAGTTGAGCTCTCTGTCCACCCCCTCCCGCGCCGCATCCTCCCCCACCGCCTCACCAGCGATACGGGTCAGGCGCCCGCGCACCATGGGGTAGAAGTCCGAGGTGATGGCCCCGGCCCGGTGCAGATCGGCCAGGATCCCTTCCCGCTCGCTGTCCGCCACATTGACCAGGAAGCGGTTCGGGGCGTCGGCAGGCAACCGGGTGGAAAAATCCTCCAGCAGATCGACCCGCGCCGCCCACAGCAGCCCGAACAGCATCAGGGCCAGGGCGAAACCCGCCAGCTGGAACAGACCACTGCCCCGCTCACGGGAGAGGTGATTGATGGCCAGGCGCAGGGCATGGGGCCCCTTGAGCCGACTGCCAAGACGCAGCAGCACGGAGGCGAGCAGGGCCAGCAGCGCCATCAACACCCCCATGCCGCCGATGAGCCCGCAGGCCAGCCTGATGTCGGCGGTAAAGCCCCACACCAGGGCAAACAGCCCGATGAGCCCCACGGGCACCGTCAGCCAGGGAGGGATCCCCGCCTCCAGCTCCCGGCGCAGCACCCGCAGCGGCGGTACCTTGAGCAGCCTCAGGAAGGGGACGAACGCCAGCATCAGGGTGATGAAGAAGGCGACCGCGAGGCCCAGGGCGAAGGGTCGCCAGGAGGGGGGCGGCAGATCCGCAGGCAGCAGATCCCCCAGCAGGTTCAGGGTCAGCCACTGCATGGCGCTGCCCGCCACCAGCCCCATCAGGGCCCCCACCAGGGTCAGGGAGAACAGCAGGGTGCCCATCAGTTGCCACAGGGTGCGCCGCGAGGCCCCCAGGGTCTTGAGCAGGGCCACCATGTTGGTCTGGCGCTCGGCGAAATGGCGCACCGCTATCCCCATGGCCAGGGCGCCGAGCAGCACGCCGGCAAGGGATGCCAGACGGAAGAAGCGCTCGGCATTGCCCAGGGATTTCCCCACCTGGGTACCCTGATCGTCGGGTTTGACGAGCTTTTGCCCGGCGCTCAGCCTGGGGTTGAGCCAGGCCTCATAGCGGGTGATGGCGTCACGGGGCCCCTTGACGAGATAGCGCCACTGCTGGCGACTGCCCGGCAGCAGGGCCCCGGTCGCCTCGATATCGGCGCTGTGGATCAAGGCCCTTGGCGCCATCTGGAAGGGGCTGAACCCCTGATCCGGCTCCTGGCCCAGCTCCCCTGCCACCGTCAGCCGGGTGTTGCCGACCTCGAGTACCTCCCCCACCTTGGCGCCGAGCAGCTGCATCACCCTGGCGGAGAGCCAGATCTCGCCGGGCGCCGGGGCGCGCTGGGGAGTGAGCTCCAGCTTGCCGTAGAAGGGAAAATCCCCGGGCACGGCGCGGATGGAGGCCAGTTGCAGGGTATCACCGTGAAACAGCATGCTGTTGAAGCTGACCGTGGTCTGCACGGCCAGCCCCTCCTGATGCGCCTGCGCCAGCCACTCTGCCGGTGCCGGCGTCGCGGAGCGCAGCACCCTGTCCCCTCCGATGAAATCCCGCCCGGAGGCCTTGAGCCCCGCATCCAGCCGATCCGCCACCAGAGCCACGCTGAGCACGCAGGCGACGCTCAGCGCCAGCGCCAGCACAAACCAGCGCAGCTCGCCGCTGAACCCTTCCCGGCGCAGCAGCTTCAATCCCAGTCGCCACTGACTCATGACGCCTCCCTCACCGTCCATGCTGCTGCCAGCGATCCCCTGGTGCAGCTCTGTCTCCACTGACTCATGACAGCTCTCCCACCCTGGCCGCCATGACAGTCTGTGCCTCCAGCCGCCCGGCTGACATCACCAGCTGTCGCTGGCAGCGCTGGGCCAGTTCATGGTCATGAGTCACCACCACCAGGGTGGTGTTGTGCTCGCGGTTGAGACGAAACAGCAGTTCGATCACCGTCTCCCCTGTCTTGCTGTCGAGGTTGCCGGTAGGCTCGTCCGCCAGCAGCAGGCTGGGGCGGGTCATGAAGGCACGGGCAATGGCGACCCGCTGCTGCTCGCCGCCAGAGAGGCGCGGCGGCAGGTGGTGCAACCGCTCTCCCAGACCGACCTGTGCCAACAGCTCCCGGGCACGGGGCTCGCTGTCGGTCTCCCCCCGCAGCTCGGCCGGCAACATGACGTTTTCCAGGGCGCTCAGGGTGGGCAGCAGCAGGAACGACTGGAACACGAACCCCACCTGCTCGGCCCGTAGCCTGGCGCGTCCCTCCTCGTCCAGCCGGGTGAGGGAGTGGCCGAGGATCTCTATCTCGCCGCTGCTCGGCAGATCGAGACCGGCCAGCAAACCGAGCAGGGTGGACTTGCCGGAACCGGACGCACCGACCAGCGCCAGCGTCTCGCCGGTATTGACTTGCAGATCGATCCCTTCAAGGATGGTGAGGCTTTCCTGACCGAGGCGAACGGTTTTACCGAGCCCCCTGACGGCGATAATGGGCGTTGAACTCATCTTGGGTATCCTGTTTGCCTGAACCTGTAATGACAATAGAACGTGGGAGTTGACTGCATGATGCGTCTCTTGTTTGCCGTGAGTTGCCTGTGCTGCTGGGCAGCGTCCGTCCAGGCCCAGACCCTGCTGGTACTGGGCGACAGCCTGAGTGCCGGCTACCAGATGCAGGCCGAACAGAGCTGGCCTGCCCTGCTCAATGAAAAGTGGCAGCAGCAGGGGGGAGAACACACCCTCATCAATGCCAGCATCAGCGGTGAAACGACCCAGGGCGGCCTGGCCCGCCTGCCCGCCCTGCTCGACACCCACAAACCGGACTGGGTGTTGATCGAACTCGGCGCCAACGACGGGCTGCGGGGCTTTGCTCCCGCCATCACCCGGGCCAACCTGACCAAGATGATCGAGCTCACCCGGGCGCACCAGGCGAAGACGGTGCTGACCCAGATCCTGCTGCCCCGCAACTATGGGGCGCGCTATCTGCAACAGTTCGAGCAGATCTTCCCGGATCTTGCGAAGGCCAACGACCTGCCGCTGATGCCCTTCTTTCTGGATGATATTGTGCTGCGCCCTGAACTCATGATGAACGATGGACTGCACCCGACGGCCGCCGCCCAGCCCCGGATCCGCGACAAGGTCGCCCGCTTTGTCGAGCCTCTGCTGACACAGTAGCCCGGTGGCCGGGCCCATGGCCCTTCCCCTTGCCCAGCAAAAAGCCCCCGCATGGCGGGGGCTTTTTCATGGTTCGGCGTGCCGGTCTCAGCGGCCCAGGATCTGCCGCATCCGCTGCTGGGCCACATCCACCAGCAAGTCGGGCTGGAATTTGGAGATGAAGCGATCACACCCCACCTTCTTGACCATGGCCTCGTTGAAGTTGCCGCTCAGGGAGGTATTGAGGGTGATGAAGAGATCGGACATGCGCGGATCGCTGCGCACCTCGTGAGTCAGGCGATAACCATCCATCTCCGGCATCTCGGCATCCGTGATCATCAGCATGATCTCGTCGGTCACCTTCTTGCCCGCATCGCACCACCCCTTGAGCAGCTTGAGGGCCTGCAAGCCGTCCTGGCACTCGATGACCTCGAGCCCGAGCTGGGCGAGGGTCTCGCGCACCTGGTTGCGGGCCGTGCTGGAGTCATCGACGATGAGCACCCGGCGTCCCTGCATCTGGGGCAGGATCTCCTCGTCCAGCACCTCGGACGAGATGCGCACGTCATAGGTGATGATCTCCGCCAGCACCTTCTCCACGTCGATGATCTCGACGATCTGGTCGACGCCCCCTTCCGGGATGCGGGTGATGGCGGTGAGGTAGTTGGCACGACCCGCCGAACGGGGCGGCGGCAGTATGTCCTTCCAGGTCATGTTGACGATGTGGGCCACCTGCCCCACCAGGAACCCCTGAATGGTGCGGTTGTACTCGGTGATGATGAGGTTGGACTCCTGATCGATGGCCATGGGACGCATCCCGATGGCACCGCGCAGGTTGATGACGGGGATGGAAACGCCGCGAATGTTGGCGACGCCGCTGATGTTGTGGTGGGACCCCGGCATCTTGTTCAGATGGGGCAGCTTGACCACTTCCCGCACCTTGAAGACGTTGATCGCAAACAGTTGCTGGGCACCCAAACGGAACATCAGCAGTTCCAGGCGATTCTCCCCTACAAGCTGGGTACGTTGATCCACTGAATCCAATATGCTCGCCATATAACGCCCTTACGTCCATTTCCCGAAATTGCCCCGCACCGGAGCTGCGACATGCCAACCAGCCCCGCTTTCCCTGTCGGGACAACGCAAGCCTATATAGAAATAATGAAAAGCGTCGAGGAAAGATAGGATCTTGACCACGGGGCGTGATCATCGCCCCATCACTGCCTCATGGCAAGCACAGCCACGCACCGGCCCCGACAACAAGGGTATCGACCACACAGGGCCATTGCTGAACCCCGGCGTGCCGCTCTTGTCATCCAGCGCGGTCCGCCAGCAACAAAAAGACCGGCCACATGGGCCGGTCCTGGGATGTGCAGTGCGTCCGGGACGACTTAGAAGTTGTACTGCAGGGCCACAGCGACGATGTCGTCGGTGGACTTGTTCAGGCTGTTCTTGCCGGTGGAACCCACTTCGTCCAGCAGGTTGATCTTGTAGTCCACGTAGGCATTGAAGTTGTCGGTGAAGTTGTACCAGGCACCCACGGAGACGTATTCGGTCGCGGTGTCATCGATGCCGTGAGCGCTGTCCTTCACGTCGGTACGCAGGTAGGCCAGGGAGGGCTTGAACTTCGGCGTGATGTTGTACTGCACGACCGCTTCGTAGCCATCCATCTTCTCGGCGTAACCGCGCAGGGAGCCGGTGTCCACGAAGAGGTGATCTTCACCGTGGGAGTAGGTGGCAGCCATGTAGAGGTTGCCGACGGCGTACTTGGCGCCCACCCCGAACAGCTTGGCGTCGCTGTCGCCGCCGAAGCTCACGTTCTCGGCCTGCTCGTCGGTCTTGCCTGCCTGGTTGTAGGCAGCACCCAGGCTCAGGCCCATGTTGAAGTCATAGTTGGCAGAGAGAGCATACCCCTCGGAAGAACCTTTCGGGCTCCAGGTGCTGTTCGGGCCGACGCGCTCGCTGCGGCTCGCGTTCTGCGGGTCGTTGTTGCCGGTGAACTGGGCACCCAGGGTCAGCCCCTGCCAGTTGTACATGTACTGGGCCAGGCCGTTGGTACGACCGGTGCCGAACACCTCGGTGTCCTTGCCCAGACCATCACCACCCCACTCCGGCAGCACGTCGGTGTAGTTGTTCACCGCCTTGGTGAACAGACCGTCCTGGCGACCGTAGCTGAAGGCACCGAAGCGATCGTGCTTGATGCCCGCATAGGCGTAACGCAGCTCGTCGTTGTCAGAACCGGAGACCGGCAGGTTGTACTCGGCGAAGCCGAACGCGGTCAGATCCTCGTCAACCTTGGTTTCACCTGCGATGTGCAGACGCAGGTAGCTGGCATCGCCTTCGGTGGCATTGTCATCGGTGCCGTAGTACATGCCGTTGACGCGGCCGCCGATGTCCAGTTTGGTACCATTCTGATCGTAAACGTTGGCGGCCTGTGCACCACCGGCCAGCAGCAGGCTGGAGATGGCCATCGTCAATGCTGTCTTTTTCATTGTTCTTTCCTCAGGTGTAAGCACTCTCTGTCAGACCAGAGTTCGGTCGTGATGATCGGTTGATGTGCCGATGGCCTAAGGTAGATCCGGAAACCTTGATGGGAACTGAAGCGGCGAACGATTAATTATAAAAGCGTCAATTCGAGCTGACGCCGCGACACATAGTGTCACGCGAAATAATTTTTGCGGAACTTATGACCAAGAAAATCAATATAGCAATACAAGTGATCTATAAAGCGGGATAAATGCAGTTTAATCCTTCAACAAGGCGAGAAGCTGGGAAGCCCTGCCGGGCGACACGGGCTCCCCGCACACCTTCCCCGCCCCGTCAGACCGGCTGCCAGCCGCGCATGACCCTCAGCAGGTCCTTCCAGCTCACTATGCCCACCAGGGCGCCGTTCTCCAGCACAGGCAGACAGGAGATCTGGTGCTCCAGCATGAGGCCGGCGGCCTCTTTCAGGGAGCGTTCGGGGGAGACGGTGATGGGTTCACGGCTCATTATCTGGTGGGCGCGCCGGTTGAGGGTCTCGGTGTCCCGGTTCATCTCGGCATCCGTGTCCAGATAGGGGCTGATGGCACGCAGCAGATCCCGGTCCGAGATGACCCCCACCAGCTCCTCTTCTTCCACCACCAGAAGGTGGCGGAAATGGGCCTGCTCGAAGATCTCCTTGATGACGCTCAGCCTGTCATCCATGGAAACGGTCGCGACCCGGGTCGTCATGATCTCTTTAATCAACATGGTCAGCCTCCTGCCCCCCAGATGTCTCTGTTATGACACGTTTTTCCGGCGGCAGCCATCCCCCCCGCCCTCAAGTGCAAATTTGTGTCATTTCACGTAAGATCCGCGCCAGTTTCTCTCCTTCAATCGAGCCAAGCAGACCCATCCATGATAGTTGCCAGTCAAATCGAACTGATCCGCGGCGGCCGCACGCTGCTGGACAACGCGTCCGCCACCATACACCCCGGCCACAAGGTGGGCCTGGTGGGCAAGAACGGCTGTGGCAAGTCCACCTTCTTTGCGCTGGTGCGGGGCGAGCTGGCCATCGACAACGGCAGCTTCAGCCTGCCCGCCGGCTGGCAGATTGCCGGCGTGGCCCAGGAGACCCCGGCGCTGGACTGCTCCGCCCTGGAGTACGTGATCGACGGCGACAAGGAGTTCCGCGCCCTGGAGGCCGAGCTCGCCCGGGCCGAGGCGGATGACAACGGTCTGCTGGTGGCCGAGCTGCACGGCAAGCTCGATACCATAGGTGCCTACAGCATTCGCGCCCGCGCCGCCGAGCTGCTGCACGGTCTGGGTTTTGGCGGCGATCAGCTCGACTCGCCGGTCAGAAGCTTCTCCGGTGGCTGGCGCATGCGCCTGAACCTGGCCCAGGCGCTGCTCTGCCGCTCCGATCTGCTGCTGCTGGATGAACCGACCAACCACCTGGATCTCGACGCCGTCATCTGGCTGGAGAAGTGGCTCAAGGGCTATCAGGGCACGCTGGTGCTCATTTCTCACGACCGCGACTTCCTCGACTCTGTGGTGACTCGCATCATCCATATCGAGAACGGCAAGCTCAACGAATACAGCGGCGGCTACTCCGACTTCGAACTGCAGCGCGCCGAACACCTGGCCCAGCAGCAGTCCATGTACGAGAAGCAGCAGCGGGAGATGGCCCACATGCAATCCTATGTGGATCGCTTCCGCTACAAGGCCTCCAAGGCCCGTCAGGCCCAGAGCCGATTGAAGGCCATGGAGCGGATGGAGAAGATCCTGCCCGCCCACGCCGACTCCGAGTTCAGCTTCGAGTTTCGCGAGCCGTCGGCCCTGCCGACCCCGCTGATTGCCATGGAGAACCTCAGCGCCGGTTACGGCGACAAGGTGATCCTGGAGAAGATCAAACTCAACCTGGTACCGGGTTCACGCATCGGCCTGCTCGGTCGCAACGGCGCCGGCAAATCCACCTTCATCAAGATGCTGGCGGGATCCAACCCGCCGCTCTCCGGCAAGCTGGAAGTGAGCGCCGGGGTCAGCATCGGCTACTTCGCCCAGCATCAGCTGGAGACCCTGCGCCTGGACGACTCCCCCCTCGATCATCTGGTACGCCTCGCGCCGGACAAGACCGAGCAGGAGCTGCGCAACTACCTCGGCAGCTTTGGTTTTCACGGTGACAAGGCGCTGGACAAGGTGGCCCCCTTCTCCGGTGGCGAGAAGGCGCGGCTGGTGCTGGCCCTCATCACCTGGCAAAAGCCCAACCTCTTGCTGCTGGATGAACCGACCAACCACCTGGATCTGGAGATGCGCCACGCCCTGACCATGGCGCTGCAAGGGTTCGAGGGGGCCATGGTGGTGGTCTCCCACGACCGTCACCTGCTGCGTACCACCACAGATGACTTCTATCTGGTGCACGGTGGCCGGGTCGAGGCCTTCGACGGCGATCTGGACGACTACCACAAGTGGCTCGGCGAGCAGGAGAAAGAGGCCAACGCCAAACAGGACGACGGCGTCGTCTCCGCCAACTCGGCGGTGGCGCGCAAGGATCAGAAGCGGCGCGAGGCGGAGTTCCGGCAAGCGACCCGACCACTGCGCCAGAAGCTGGAGAAGCTCGAAACCAGCATGGAGAAGCTGCAGGCCAAGCTGGCCGCGGTGGAAGAGCAGCTGGCCGATCCCGCCATCTATGAAGAGAGCGCCAAGCAGAAGCTCTCCGAACTGCTCAAGTCCCAGGGCCCCATCAAGGAGGAGCTGGAAGGGGTGGAGCTGGAGTGGATGAGCCTCAGTGAGGAGCTCGAAACCATGGAGCAGGCCTTCCTTGCGTGACGAACAGCTGATGACGAGCGAGCGGATCGACGCCCACGAACTGCCGGGCCCGCTCGACTTCTGGCACTGGAGCGGCGAAACCTACGGCATGCGCAGTCAGGACTGGCTCAGCGTGCAGGCGCTGGGGGGCAACGTCAACCTGGCCCTGTTGCTGCACCGGCTTGATCAGAGCAGCATCCCGGTGGATCTCACCGACCTGCAACCGGCGCTGGTGCAGACCGAGGCGGTGCTCGGCCCCTGGCGCACCCTGCGTTCGAGCGCCAAGGCGCGGCTCGGCGAGCAGGAGTATCAGGCCATGCTGGCCCACGAGCTGGAGCTGGAACGGCTGCAACAGGGGGTCCTGCTGCAGACCCTTCGCAGCCTCACCCTGTTTCGCGGCGACAGCCGCAACCTGTTTCACTATCTATCGTTACTGGGTGCCCAGCAGGGCCCCCTCAGAGATCTCATATGCTGAGCTACCGCCACGCCTTTCACGCCGGCAACCACGCCGATGTGCTCAAACACGCCGTCCAGGCCCTGATCATCGAGTCCCTCAAGAAGAAGGAGAAACCCTTCATCGTGCTGGACACCCATGCCGGTGGCGGTCTCTACGACCTGCGCGGCGACTGGTCCCAGAAGAAAGCGGAATATGCCGACGGGATCAAACGCCTGTGGGATGAGCGGGCCCAGTGGTCTGCCATGGCCCCCTATCTGGGTGTCATCGAGGAGATGAACAGCGATGGTCAGCTGCACTACTACCCCGGCTCGCCGGAGCTGTCCCGCCGCCTTATCCGCGATCAGGACAAGCTGGCGCTGATGGAGCTGCACAACAACGAGGTGGAGGATCTTCGCGCCAACATGGGGTACGACCCCCGCGTCGCCGTGCACCATCGCGACGGCTTCGAAGGGCTGGTTGCCCTGCTGCCCCCCACCCCGCGCCGCGGCCTGGTGCTCATCGACCCCCCCTATGAGCTGAAGGAAGATTACTTCGCCGTGGTCGATACCCTTAAAAAAGCGCAAAAGCGCTGGGCCACCGGCATCTACGCCCTCTGGTATCCCATCCTCGGGCAAGAGGCGGACAAGTCCCGCGACATGCTCAAAGCGATCAAGCGGGAGAACTTCGGCAACGTCCTGGTGGCCGAGCTGGAAGTGGCCGGCCAGACTGCCGATTGGGGCATGAACGGCTCCGGCATGCTGATCGTCAGCCCCCCCTGGATGCTGGACCAGCAGATCGAGGCCTTCTTGAAACCCCTGTGCTCCAAGCTGGCCCAGGGCGCCGGCGCCCAGTACAGGGTGGAGTGGCTGAACAAAGCCGAAGCCTGACCCTCGGAACCACAGAAAATGAAAAAGGGCCTGTCACAGTAGGCCCTTTTTCATTGGGGCTGATGACCCGGCACGTTCACGCTAGCCAGCTGCTCGGACAGGCGGCTCGCCAGCCAGTCGATGGCAAGCCGGGTCTTGAGGGGCAGATGCGGACCATGGGGCCAGAGGGCGTTGATGGAATAGCGCCGACCCGGCAACCGGGCCAGCAGCTCGCGCAGCTCGCCCCGCTCAAGGTGGGGCCGCGCCAGCCAGGTCGGCAGCCAGGCGAGACCAAAGCCCGCGATGGCCGCCTGGGTGATGGCGTTGAGATCGTCCATCTGCAACCGCCCTCTGGGCTGGACTTCGCGCCATGCCTCGGCCTCCTGCCACCACCACGACAGCACCCGCCCCTGGCGCAGATAGGCAATGCACTCATGATCCGGTAGCTCAGCCAGGGTCACAGGTTCCCCCCGCTCGGCCAGATAGGCGGGCGAGGCGCAAAGCGTCATGCCGTGCTCCCCGAGCCTGCGTGCCGCCAGATCCAGGCTGTCCGGCGGCTCTGCGTTGCGGATCACCAGATCCACCCCCTCCTCCACCAGATCCACCTTGCGATCGCTGAACGACAGCTCCAGGGCCAACCCGGGATGCGCCTTCGCCAGCGCCAGCAAAATGGGGGCCACGCACTGCTGGCCGAACAGCACCGGCATGGAGACCTTCAATCTGCCGTTGAGGGTGAGCTTGTTGCTGGCCAGCGCCGTTTCCCCAAGACGCACCTCCTCCAGCGCCCGCAGGCAGTGGCGATAGAAGAGCGCCCCCTCCTCGGTCAGGCTCTGGCTGCGGGTAGTGCGATGAAACAGTTGCACGCCGAGACGCAGCTCCAGCCGCGCCACCCCCTTGCCCACCGCCGAGCGGGTGAGGTGGAGCCGCTCCGCCGCCTGGGCGAAGCTGCCCGCCTCCACCACGGTGGCGAAGAGATCGATGCCGTTGAGCGTGTTTGCCATCTATTGCATACCTTTTGGAGCCAATATGGCGAAATAGTATCAGCACTGCGGAAAAAAATGACTGGTAAGCTCCCTTCATTCTTCACACGTTTCAGATGGAGTTCCCCTCATGAGCCAGATCCTGCTGCTGCAATCCAGCCTCAACGGCCCCGCATCCCGCACCAACCAGTTGATGAAGCACTTCCTGCAAACACGCCGGGAGCAGGGCCACCAGGACCAGGTAGTGGTGCGCGACCTGACCGCCCTCGACTTGCCCGCCCTCGACAGCCCGTTGTTTCACGCCCTGCGGGGGGCTGAACCTGCCAATGAGGCCATCCGGCAGGCGGTGGCGCTGTCGGATCGGCTGATTGCCGAACTCAAGGCCGCCGACCTGCTGCTGATCGGCGCCCCCATGTACAACCTCAACGTGCCGACCCCCCTCAAGAACTGGTTCGATCTGGTGGCGCGGGCCAGGGTGACCTTCCGTTACACCGACACCTACCCCATGGGGCTGGTGGAGGGGGTCAACGCCCTGGTGTTCAGCAGCCGCGGCGGCGTGCATCAGGGACAGGCGACGGATGCGGTCACCCCCTACCTCCAATCCGTGCTCGGCCTGATGGGCATCGCGGAGGTGGAATTCGTCTACGCAGAGGGGATGGATCTGCACCCCCACGGGGCGGAGCAGGGAATGCGCGAGGCCCATGCTCGGATCGCTGGCCTCGGCAGGTAGGGCCATCACCCGATCTTGCCCCTTCCAACCGGCCACCTGCTGCGCGGGACATTCCAAGTAAAAAAGCCCCGCAAGGGGCTTTTCTATGACTGCGGCAGTGGCGGAAGAGACTAGGCTTGTCTGGCATCGGGGCCTGCGGGCATGTCCCGCCAGAGCGCCAGAATGAGCAGCGCCAGCAGGGCAAAGGGCGGCACCAGGCAGAGCAGCACGCACAGGAAGGTGACAAGCCCCGGGTGGCGGCTCTTGCGCCGGGCCAGTCGCCAGGCCACCACGCCGACGACGATCATCAGCAGCAGCATGAAGAGAACAAACAGGTTGGAGTTGATGGTCATGAAAGCTCCTTTTTCATGGCAAAAGGCACACTCTAGCGCCGTTGCGTTCCCAGGCAACTCCCAATCTGGTGGTGCCTCCCCCGGTCGATAGGCATTTTCTATTTCGCCGATAGATGAGAATGATTTTCATTTGGTGGAATTCTGGGTGATACTGCCTTCATCGCCAGAGGAGACACCACCATGAAAAAGACCATCAGCTTCGCCATCCTGCACTTTTGTGTCGCCTTCACCGTGGCTTACCTGCTGACCGGCGAACTGCTCACCGCCAGCCTGATCGCCCTCATCGAGCCCGCCGTGAACACGGTCGCCTTCTACTTCCACGACCTTGGCTGGCACAAGCTCAAGCCTGAACACAGCCTGCAGGCCAAGACCAGCAGCTTCGCCCTGGTCCACTTCTCGGTGGCCTTCGGTGTCGCCTACCTGTTGAGTGGCGAGCTGCTCACCGGCGGCGTGATGGCACTGATCGAACCTGCCATCAACACCGTCGTCTTCTTCTTCCACGAGCGGCTGTGGCGCAGCCGCCAGCAGCTGGCTCTGGCCTGAGGGAGGGGCAACTGCCCTTCCCCCTGAACAAGCCTCTCTCCCCCGGCCAGGGGACCACTCCCTGCCGTACTGACCAATTTGTTGATCCCGCCCCAACATTTATCACCTCGCCCTTCCCCTGCGCCCCTCTCTCGCTACCATACCCGAATGGCAATCCAAGCCTCGTCGGAGTCACCCATGAGCCCTCTCCGCCATCCCCGTTGGTTACCAAGCAGCAGACTGGAAGCTGAAATTCAGGGGCGGTAGCCATGTCATCGGCTTGCCAACTCCTGCCGATCACAGCAAGGGGCGACCGGCGACTCATCCACAACATGCTAAGGAAGGTGCGAACAAGTCCCTGATATGAGATCATGTTTGTCATCTGGAGCCATGAAAAAGGGTTCATCATGAGTCATCAGCTCACCTTCGCCGACAGTGAATTCAGCAGTAAGCGCCGTCAGACTAGAAAAGAGATTTTCTTGTCCCGCATGGAGCAGATTCTGCCATGGCAAAACATGGTGGAAGTCATCGAGCCGTTTTATCCCAAGGCTGGTAATGGCCGGCGACCTTATCCGCTGGAAACCATGCTACGCATTCACTGCATGCAGCA